>NZ_JAEHBX010000149.1:0-3731 GCF_016483395.1 Bacillus cereus group sp. N21 | reverse complement strand
GGAATTGCATCATAATCTGTCATTGAATAGGCCATGTAGGTTCTATATCTCTATCAAATGGTTTTTGCACCAGAACCTTATTAAGAAACGTGTGCGTTCTATGTTGGGATTCAAGTCATTTAAAACAGCAATTTCTATATTGAGTGGTGTTGAAGCCATGCATATGATGAAAAAAGGACAACTTCACCGACAGGTGAAGTCTACCCAAAATGAAGTTGAATTTGTACATAATTTATTTGGAATTGAACAGATTGTGTAGGTTCCCTATGTCTCTATTAAATGATTTTTGCACCAGAACCCATTAAAATGTGCGTGCTATCCCTTGGGTAATTTCTGTTCAATCTTATCATGTACTGATTCGATTTTTTCAGGCAACACAAATAAATATTCGATAAGGACTTCTGATAATTCTGTTAATAAATCTACTGTTTCATCATCAATTTCCTGTTGCAATTCAAGCATCCCATAAAGAGGACTGTCGGGATGAACGAGGTGGCCAATATCTTGAATCGGTTTAGTTAAATCGATATATTCTGGCAATTGCTCAAATTGCTGGGAAAGAGACTGCCCATTACTTTGCTCTCCAAGAAAATGTTTGAGGACACTTTCAAGAACTCGTTTTGACAGTACTGCAGCAGCAGAATTATCTTTTACATTTAAAGTAGAGCGATATGCCCTGACAAGGTCTATAGGGATATGTTTATTGCGTTCGAGCTGATCCAAAGGATTTCTTAAATCCGAAGGACTATAAATATAAACCTCTACTTCTACTTCTTCATTTATTCGATTCGGATAATCATTAAACATAATCACAAATTCTGATGGCTTTTGACATTCAAAACAAAGCCCTTCTGCGAATAATCCCCTTTTTGTAACTTGGTAAAAATTCGTTTTTAACGTAAATTCACTTGATTTACCGCATTTAGGACACTGACTTTTGACATTTTCCGGTACCTTTAAATACCCATACTGGGTATGAGACAAAATGGCCCCTGGCAATATTTTTCTCATTTAAACCTCCTAAAAACTCAACCCTAATACATAACTTATATAAATATTTCTGATAACTATTCAGTCACCTCATGAAGATATAAGATAGTTGGGGAAAATTACTAAAAAGTATGTTTATCTG
Organism: Bacillus cereus group sp. N21; assembly: GCF_016483395.1. NCBI lineage: Bacteria > Bacillati > Bacillota > Bacilli > Caryophanales > Bacillaceae > Bacillus > Bacillus cereus group sp. N21. The sequence goes on along the minus strand of NZ_JAEHBX010000149.1, from coordinate 2,599 downwards.
TTTTATCACAAGATGTAGTGGTATCACACATGTTTGTGTTGTAGCAAAAAAAATAGACCGACTTTTCGCCTATGAAACTCCTAAATTAAAGGTATAGCTGAGTAGTTATTATTCCTGTATAATTGATAATACAAATTTTTAAAGTTATACAAAAAGTATAACTTTAAAAATCATAATTACAATCTATAATATATGGAAATGATGTTTTTTATTAGTAGAGTGTCACCATAAATACCCACATTTTAACAAACATATAAGGGCCACTTGGGTTCTGGTGCAAAAACTATAAAGCTCATGTAACGAATCTTCGAAACTTGGACATACTGATTGGTCTTACCCCCGTCAAGTAGACAGCTGTAAAAAAAGGCTTAGCCACGAGATTCGATATTGGGTATCTTTTCCCATCCCCTCAAAATGGGGGAATAGCAAGCGCACTATTAGCAAAATCCTTATAAATAAAGGATTTTAATTGACACATTCAAATAATAATAAGTTGTATTTTTGAAATTAAAAATTCTAGAATTATAGTCATGTCATAAAGTGTACTTTTTGACATGGCTATAATTTTTTAATGAATTAGGCTAATTCCCCCTTTTCGGGGATTTGGGCAAAAATACCCTATATAAGAATCTAGCCCGAATGGCAAGGTTCTTTTTTTGTCGCGCTAACCTATATCAAGGTTTCATACATTACAATACACTAAATTTTATAATTTTTCTGAAAAGTTGTTGATTTCCATTGGAAAATAATGCTAGTATTTAATTGTAAATATCATAAACTTTACGTGTTTATGATCGTAAACGAGGAGGCGTTTTAATGAAAAACAAAAGTCGAGAAAATTTCATTAATACCTTGCAACGAGAGTTATTAACTAGTTCACAAGCTGCAGAATTACTTGAAGTCACAAAGCAAAGATTTTCAGTAATAGCAAAAAATAAAAACTTGGAACCTGTACACCAATCTACTCAAGGAAAATTATACTTAAGAAGAGATATAGAAGAAATTAAAGATGGTTTCAATAAATTACGTCGGAAGAAAGAGCCTGTATTCTTTGAAGAAAGCGGGAGTACACAAAGAGCAATACTGGAATTCGAAAAAAATAAACACCTACTGGATGAAATTTCTCACATATTTGTCTATTTTGATCGCTTAGATGCAATTTTAGATGGATTTTATATTGTCTTAGAAAATACCTTGTCAAATAAACAAACTATAGATGCACCAAACTTTGTATTAAGAGATCGTACTGGTAAAGAAATGTGGTTTAGTAATTTAAATTGCGGTTATGGGGGAGAAGGTCCAAGTGGCTCAAGTACAGTTATTCAAAGTTTAGGTATTGATCCTGAGTTAGCAGAAATCGTAAGACAAAGCCATGATACAGTAAAATATTTTAGGGATGAAAATGGAGAGTTTGAAGTGTATTGCAACAACAGTGAGATTGATAGGGTTCCTGACTATGGTATTCAATGTCGATATTGGAAAGGAAAATTAATTTTCCTACAAGAAAAAGAAGATTATTTAAGATTTGATAATGATTTAAAAAGTTTTTTAATGGAGTACAGTGTACTTGTTCCCAATATCAGTGATGTAGTCATTTTTAATTCTAAAGATGAAGCACGTGAACGAGGATATTATATAAATAATTATTCTGGTAACGAAGTTGTTTATCAAGTAATAATCAGAGATGAATCAAATAGAGAATTATGGTTATGTCCAGAAGCATCAAACTCTATGCAACCGTTAAAATATAGAAACAACGTCCAAGAACTCCTCTCTTTATGTGGTTTTCATATTGAGCAACCTATAGAAACCTTTCCACAATCCGTAAAAAGATGGTTGGGAATTGTTCCACATATTAAATCATCTGAAATCTTAAAAGTAGAAGAACGCCTTTAAATGACAGGGTATCTAATTATAAAATGATGTTTTGCTCTGAGATACCATGCTAGTATGAAAATATAATTTAGAAAAGGAGGGAATGATGATGAATTACATACTTTTTAGAAGTGCAGATGGTAATACAGGTCATCATTTTGATCCAGGCGGCCTGTGAACTACATCTTCATAAATTGAAGAGGATTCCAGTTCGGGTCTCCTAAAAAATAGCACCTACAAATATTTGCAGGTGCTATTTCTATATATTCATGGTTGTAATATTTCTCTTATTTCTCCTATACGTAACCCTGTGAATTTTGCAATATCCTCTATAGCCATGCCATTTTTATGCATACCACGAACTAATTGTATGCGTTTAGCAAGCTTTCCCTCTTGAAGTCCTTGTTCACGCCCTTTATTTAGTGCATGAGCAATTCCAGCAGCCTCATCCATTAATGCTTTTTCCCTTGCTTCATATTCTTTACAGAAAGAAACATCTTGACTCATAGGTTCCCATTTATTCATTGCTTTTTGTAAATTTTCCTTTCTATAATTGAAAAATACGGGATTCCAACGTTTTAATAGATTATGTAGGATAGCTGTTCATTATATTATGAGGAGTAATTATGAAAAAAAGTCCCCTTTGGTTTGAACTGTACCCTATAAAATGGACAGTTTAATAAAAAGACCTTTAAAAATTAGGCACTTAAAAGATGGTTCCGGT
>NZ_JAEHBX010000148.1:0-3888 GCF_016483395.1 Bacillus cereus group sp. N21 | reverse complement strand
TAAAATATCTCATGTTATTGTGCTCCTACTCATTTTCCTAAAATGTAACGTGGTTTAGAGAACTTTGCAACAGAACCGTTTCGGTTTACCTGGAATTTTCGTTACTACACCTTTATTATTATTTATTGGTGTAATTATGACATATCTTAAGAAAAGGCCTTTGTATAACAAGAACGCGACAAACCATTCCTTTTAGTTATTATTGATTTATTAAAATAAAAAATTGATACTCAAAAAACAAGAAAGGTTGGCATTTTGCCAGCCTTTCTTGTTTACTACTTAATTCATTTTATAAATAAAAATTTTGTTTTGGGGATACTTCAAAACCTTCGTTTAATGGGCATGGGGCCAAGCTGAAAAAATCCGGAAAAATCGTATAAAATTCGGAATTTTATACGATTTTAACGAAAGAGTTTTGTAACACTTTCGAAAGAAAAATGAAAGGTATTTAAACTAAGATAAACTTCGGAACGTTAAATTCAGTTTAATAAATAGAAAAAAATAGGGTAGAACAAAGTGAGGAAAACAATTATGAATGGAAAAGCAAAAAAAAGTATGCGAAAAGTCCTCCCTGTAGGAATTGCAATGGGGATTCTGTTCAGCTCCAACCCAGTAACAGAACATAAAGTGAAAGCAGATGTTGATACGTTCGGAACGATTGTTACAACACTTGGAAGTGTATATGACGCATTTGGTAAAGAGGCTTTTACTAAATATTTAGAGGATGCTAATGCAAAAAGTAGTTATGATAATTTTTGGGAAAACATTACTTACCTGGCTCCTACTTTTAAAAAAGGAGAGTTTGGGATTACTGTATTTGATTATTATAAAAATCAAGATTTTAGCCAGAAGGTTAAAATTGCTTATCCCAATGGAAAAGTTGAATATAAAACAATCAAGCATGGACAACAACTTCGTATTAAGGACGCTGGTACAGTAGTAGATTTAACTCCTGATGAACCAGAACTATCTAAACATGATATTTTGTATATTACACAAAAACAATTAGATGAAGGAAAGACCGGTGTTTCACTTACGAATTTCAAAACTTATTATCTAGAAAGTGACAATAGTGGTCGTATAAATGAGCTAGGATGGAAATTTGTAAAACAACAGTTCCCAAATGCTTATCTTAGCAGTGGATTGGCTGCTGCTGGTGTTAATGAGCGAGAACTTTTCGGAAAATTACCAGAAGACAAACGAATGCTAGGAACAAGTACTTCAAAGACAGTGGGCAAAGAGGCTCTTTCTAATTATGTTACGAATGATCCTGAAGCTCTTGCAGATTTTAATAACCGCATAGTAAATGTAGTTGCAGATACTAATCTGATTTTTGAAGCAAATCTTGTATTAGAACAGCTTTCATTTGATGGCGATACAATTTATCAAATTATCCCGTATAAAAAAGGAAGCAATAAAGTAGTGCTAAAAAAAGGGTCGAAGTATCTTTCAGGGAAAGAAGGAAATGAACTTCAATATTCAGATTCGATTGGCGATGACGAAGTATTGGAACTTGTCCAAATTGAAAATTCTGGTAACAATAAATTTCAGTTTAATTTGATTAACAAGAATGGAGCACGTTTAACTGATACTCCGGACCACGGTAGAGAATTCACTACTAATAAGGGGTGGGGTTCTAACATTCGTTTCGCTGCAAAAAGCAACAATGAAATTCATAACTGGTTAAGAGAGTGGTATCCAGGTAAAGAAAATGATAGACAGGAGCATGACGGAATAGAGTTACTACCTGATGAAAAGGATCCTACTAAACGGATTGCAAGAGATTCTTCTAGAAACGTGATAAAGAACAGTTGGGTAAAACTCATTGATAATTATTTTTATGCAGGTTCTGATGGATTCCTCTTGAAGGGTTGGCAGGAAATTGAGGGTAATACTTATTATTTTGATCCGTCTAATGGCGAATTGTTTACGGCGAGAAATAAATCTGATGTACGGATTGAGGGTAAGTTTTATAATTTCAATGATTCTGGCGCTTTGCAACGATCAGCATGGAGCAAGAGTGGCAGTGATGGTCGTTGCTATTCTGATGCTTCTGGAGAGCTTGTTGAAAAAGGTTTGCGGGAAATCGATGGTGAAATTTATTATTTCGGAGGTTATGTGGTCCTTAAACATGAAATACGTCTAGAAGATCAAAATAGCATTCTTCATTTTTCTGACAAAGGCGCACTTGAGAGAGTTTCTAGGATAAATGGAGAAGAGCTAAGTATCACTACTACTGTTCGGTTTGAAGACAAAGAGTTAGTATTTGAAAAAGACGGTTCTATTAGAAAAAATGGGGTCTCTAAAATTTCTATACCTGGATTGAACTTGGATGGAAAAGAGCAGCCTTTATTGGTATATTACGGCTTAGAAGAAGGGGCTAACTATACCGGTTGGAAGGAAGTTGATGGTAAAAAATATCACTTTGATGGTGGCAGACACTTTACTTTTGATGGTCATGAAACCATTGATGGAATAAAATATTATTTTAATCATGAAGGAGAAGCTAAACAGACAGGTTTTGTAAAAACTAACGGTAAAACATACTATTATAATGATAAAGGCGAAATGCAAACAGGCTGGCAAAAAATCAATGATAAATGGCATAGCTTCGAGGATTCTGGAGAAGCTACGGTAGGAAGTTTCATCGCTTGGTCACGCACCAGTAGTCAGTTTGGACAGTACTCATTCTATGCTAAAGACAATGGCGAGATTTATGTAAACGAAACTGTTGTTCTCCCTACAGAAAATGGATATAAAAAACATATCTTTGATAGTTATGGACATTATACGATAGACAACAGTTAAGATCATATAAAAACTATAACTAGGTGTTAAAAAATATAAAATAAAGCAAGAAATTATAAGACTGCAAGGCATTTTTTTCAGAAGGCTTTGCAGTCTGTTTATATTATCGCGCACGGTAGTATAAAAATTGAAAAACAATCTACAACCTTCTTTCTTTTTAAATCGTTAAGGCTATTTCTGCTACATGCAAGGTTTCAAACAAAAGGAGAAAGCAAGTAGCGGTCGTGCTGTATTCTGCATAGCAGCGACTTATATGTTGAAAAATTAAAATGGATATATTGTGAGGAAAGATAGAGCAATTACAATGGAGAGTGTAAAGTATATTTTTAATATATATATCTACAACAAGAAACAAAGGTTTTTGTAGATAGCTTGTTTTCTTTCATCCTTACAGAACTGTCATCTTTATGTAAGGTTATTAGATAGTTTATTTAACGTTTAAATGTAATAATTAACTTATAAAAATTGATAATGATTTTTTAGAAATTATAGACGAGTGTTGTTCACGATTATAACAACAACTAAAAAATGATTGAGAAAAATTCAACATATACATAATAAGTGGAGGTAAATATAGTGGCTTTAAAAGTATTACTTATCGTTATTGGTGTAGCATTAATTTTATCGGGTGTATATAAAATGAAGAAGTATGATGCATTCGTAGGAAAAACTCAAACAAGAAAAAATCTTTTCAACTTTTTAATTAATGGACAGAGTTCTGGAATAGGACACTTATTAAGTGGGATTGTGTGTATCGTTTTAGCAATCGTAGCCTTTATAATTAAATAATTTGCAAATCAGGGAGCTAAGATATAGAATTTAGCTCCTTTTATTATGATAGGGGCACGGAAACAATTCAAAGAATAACCCGCCACATCTGAAAAAATTTCCAATTTTATCGGGTGATTTTTATTATACTTTGTCTTGTAGTCTCCTATATAAAGCTGATCTTGAAACATTGGTAATCTCACAAATTTGTTTCACTGTCATATTTCCTTCTTCAGGTTCCGGTGCAAAAACTTCAAGATACATGCAAGTAACCTCTAAATCTTGGACATACTGATACTATTACTCTAAAAA
>NZ_JAEHBX010000147.1:0-3915 GCF_016483395.1 Bacillus cereus group sp. N21 | reverse complement strand
TGTGTAGCAAGGTCCTTTGCAGTTTGTGATTCCTGGTGAGCCTCATCTGCTTTCTTTCCTGCCTCAGTGATAGCATCTGTTTGGTTATTCACTTTCTCCTCTAGTTGCTTGAACATCTCAGCAGGTACTTTATCCTGAAGAGAAGCTAAAATACGTTGATAAACTTTTCTTAAAGCGTCATCCGCTCCTTCGATCTCTCTATAGTTCCCAAAGTAGAATTTATCCTGTCTTGGGTCCTTATGAGATTCATCAGCAGCGATAGCTCTTGCTTCTAAGTAAAGAGGAGGATTAAGAGTTTTATCTTTAATATAGAGAGTATCTCCTTCATTAATTGACTCATGATAGAGTCCAGTAACTTTAGCTAATGATACTGCGTTCACTTCATAAGTTACGTTAGTTTTAACTCGTTTCTTTAAAGCTGCTTTAGTTAATGTTAAGAGCCGCTCAGGTGTCATCTGAGTGTTGTCTGTCTCTGGAGTATAGAATCCGAATCTGTGTTTCCCGTTACGATTCCATCTCTGGAAGGCTTCTTCATCAACTATATAGGGAATCCCATTGTTAGCATCTGCTACGGTGATTACAGTATCTTTACCGTTAGCATCTTGTACAGTTACATACCCGATAAGGGAAGTGATTACACCTTCAGAGTTTTCTGTACGTACAATACCATTTAGGTCTTTTCCTACAGTGATCTCCTTTCCAGTTACTCTTCCACGTTGCTCTAATAAGTCTACGTATCTTCCCACGATGTTTGGACCTTTAACGATTACTCTATATTGAATCTCATAGTTGTCAAATAAGTTTGAAATTAAATGATTAAACTTTAAAGGAGAAATAAACTCATTGACTATCATTGAGCGGTTACCGATTGCTTCGATGTTCCCTACTTCCCAGTCAGTACCATTTAAAGAGAATTGTAGGTACTGCTTAGGATTCCACGAGTCAAACTTTCGAGGAACAATATAAGACTCAGTATCTAATAAGGTCCACTCACCGCTTGCATATACAGTTACAACCTTTGAAGCAGAATCCTTTTCTACTTCAGTGATAACGTATGGAGTTATGATGCCTGGACGTGTTTCTTTTAAGATTAGATTTTGTTGCTTAAGAAGGGGAACAAATGGAGAGTTCTCTATAAGTTTAAAATCTAAGATATCTACTGAGTTCTTAATCTCCCAGTGACGTTTATCATCAAAATACTCACTTGCTCGTATCGTTGCTATAATCTGTCTAGTTTTATAATCTACTATGTGTAAGTCGCCACTTTGTTTTCTCATTATCTATATCGCTCCCTATATGTTATTTTTGCGGTTCCTATGGAGTTAGGGCGAATAATTATTTCATTGTCACCTCGCTTTACTATAGGGAAGTCGCTAAATATTTCTTTAATATTGATAGCATTCTCACCATTCAAGGTAACAAGTGCTCTTTCCGTGTCCACTACGATTCTATCTCCTTGGTCACATATGTACGGAGTAGCATCTACTGGGACACTAAACTTCTTATATACTTTTAGGTCTTCAATAAACGTAGAATCCAAGGGGCTGTAATCCCCATATTTAAATATCCCTACTGCTACTTTCGTAACTATTGAGGAAGTGGCAGTGTTCGTATTGTTGACGTCCTTCCAAGTTTCAATAATAGTTTCTTCATCTTGGACGGTTCCTTTTTTGAATAGAGCAGAATAAGCTGTCCAAGTGTTTCCCTCACGAGTCAGCATCACGTGGCCCCTAAAGTTTGTAAAAGATTCATCTGTTCTACCTGTATCATCTATTAAAACTTTCTCATCTGGGCCGTCATTTACGACTGTATAAGCTTTAGTGATAGAATGAGAGAAATACTCGTCTTTCATGCCTAGTTGAGCTACTATGCTATCATCTTTATCTAACAAGAAAAGCATAATAGTTCCCATTCGGTCATATCGAATAGAATCCAAAGAAAGTCTCATATCCACTTTGAAGTCTGTAGCACCTCCGGGAGGTAAATTCCTTTTAAGAATCGGGCCGTGCCAAGATTCTCCTACTGAGGTTCCGTAAGAGCTAGGAAGGAATCCATGGCCGTTCCCTGCTATTTGCATAGCCCCAGAGCCCTCAAATAGGGAACCTAAAGGGCCAGTATGTGGGGCCCATTGAGATAGGTCGGTCATTTTATCCCAGATAACTCTATCCTCTTGAGCTACTAGCTTTGTCTTTGGCCCTGTAGGATACCCAAGTCTAAAATATTCATTACCGTTCCAGACATCTACAAAGGGGCTCTTATTTAGTACATCTATCTCAATAATAGGGTTAGACTCTACAGTTCCTTTGTTAGGAATGATAGCTTTTAAGTCCTGGTTAACTATAGAGAAGTCGGACATCTTAACTTCCCCTAGCTTATAAGGCATAGGACATATAAACTTAATATTACCTTTACCTCTAAAGAGCAGCTCATCCAGGTCTGCTTCTCCGTCAATCATAGCCATATATGTTCTCCCTGGCTCATCATCAAAGATAAGCTCTTTAGGTTCGTCTTGTATGAGCCAATTAGCAAGGTCTTCCTTCTTTTGCTGTAGGTCTGTCTGATCCTTTGCTTTAATGATGACAGGGACCTCGATAACTCGTATTTTTGTGTTTGTCTGTAGGTGATACCCTCCAGGATGTCCAGGCACTGTTAATATGTCTCGCTCAATAGAAGCCCAGGCAGAACGATTAAAACCCATCATGATATATAAATAATCTCGTTTAGAGCCGTTAAATTTAAAACTCGACATATTATCAATCTCCTTTGTTTTATTTAAAAAGAGCCCTCCATAGAGAAGGGCTCATAAATTTATTCTAGAAAGCTGGTACTACTTGAGGAGCGAATTGTGCTAGTCTGCTAGTTCTTCGCTTATTAGCATTGTCTACGTCTTCGGAGATGACCTCACCTACTACTTTCTTGTCCATCACTAAGTAAGTAGGAGTCTTTTCAGATTGCCGTTCTTGAGATTCTGCTTGCTTAGTAGTTCTATCAGTCTTGCTAGCCCCAGACATACGCTCATAAGCAGTGGGAGCCATTGATACAGAACCTTTAATAACATCATCCATCTTAGGAAGCTTGAAGTCTGGAGTTACTCCTAGGTCCATTCCTTGGAAGTTATCATTCCCTACAATGTTTCCTAGTTCGATATCATTAGATAAAGCTTCAAAACCGTCCAGGACTGCAGAACTCATAAGCTCTGCTGCTTTGACCACCTCAGAAGTTTGGTCTTTAATCCCCACGGCTACACCTTCAGTGATGAATCCACCTACCGCCTTCATTACACGGGAAGGAGAGTGTATATCAAAGAATCCAGTGACTGCATCTTTTACCTTTCCAGCCATCTTTTTAGCTGCGTTAATAGCATCTGAAGCCATTCCACTAATTCCGTCTGCTAATCCTCGTACTATGTCTTTACCTGCACTTAGTAGCATAGATCCTGCATTAGAGAAACATTTCTTAATTCCTCCGATAACATTGTCTGTAATAGCGCTCCATAAGCTACTTAACACGGAATAGATACCTTTAATCAGAGACCAAAGTATCTGTACACCTGCAGCGAGTATCTGAGGAAGGTTAGTAATAATAGCCTTTGCTATTTCATAGATAATCTTTAGAGCTGCTACAGCTAACTGAGGCATAATTTGAATAATACCTTTGATAATTGCCATTAAGATTTTAATACCTGACTCAATTATCTTAGGGAGATTCTGCATGATTATATTTACAAGTTGAGTAATTATCTTAACTGCAGCATCTACAATCTTAGGAAGCATTTTTATGATTCCGTCAACGATAGCCATTAAGATTTTTACACCTGCATCTATAATTTTAGGAAGGTTAGTAATAATCATCTCAATAATTTTATTTACAAGCATGATAGCCGTGTCTACTAAATTAGGGAGAATCTTTACAATC
>NZ_JAEHBX010000146.1:0-3918 GCF_016483395.1 Bacillus cereus group sp. N21 | reverse complement strand
CGAAATATCACATTTTCGCATTAAGACATGTATTGGAAATTAATTGTTCCCTAAAACAAAAAAATGAACTGAATTCTTATAGATAACTGTGGTGAGATAAAATTTTTGTTTTGGGGTACTTCAAAATATTAGGTTGATGGGCATGTATGGTGACCCCATATAGATGATTTCGTTCTGTACAGTTCTGACAACTTAGTGCAGGCTATAAATCTTTACATGCTTGAAGATATGTACATATTTATTATTGAATTTCTTAATATTAAAATGTATTATAAAAATGCGCAACTTCTAATGCAAGTAAATAGGACTATGAATTTTGAATAAATAAAATATTTTGAAGTAATATAGTTGCCGAAAAATGAGGTGGAATTAATCGAAACAGTACATATTAAATGGTATGGATCGTATAGTTTTAATGATTTTTATAATAGAGAAGAAGCTTTTAAGAAAGGAATATTTGCAATCTTTAGAGTATGTGCTGGAAAAGAAACATTTCTCTATATAGGAAAAACCCAAGGACACTTTATACAAAAGATAAGGGAACTTCATAAAGAGTGGCTGTTTGATGCAAGCGAAATAAAGATTAGATTAGGAATAATAGAATTCCCTAATGGTGAAAGTTATTCTGAAAAGAAGATAGAAGAGGTTAAATCCCTTTTGATTTTACGGCATACCCCATCAGAAAACACCACACCTTCAGTATACTATAGAGGACGGTTTAATTTAAAAATTATAAATAAGGGAAGAAGGGGCTTAATTGTTAAAAAGCTTTCCCCAGAAGATCTAGTATGGATATAAGTTGAATGGTTCTGGTGCAAATACTTAGGAAAGATATAAAGAGGCGAAAAGTTTCCTAGTGGAATCTAGTCTTAAGCAGCAATTCCAAATAGTTGATGGATGAACTTCACTTGATTTTGGACAGACTTGTCCAGTAAAACAAGTTGCCCTTTTTTACCATATGCATAGCTTCTATTCCAGAAATAATGGATATAGCTGTGCGAAAGGATTTCAATCCTAACATCGAACGAACTCGCTTTTTAATAAACCGATGATCTTGTTCCACTATGTTATTGAGATATTTCACTTGCCTTAGTTGGATGCCTAATGGCATCTTTTTTTCTTTTCTCAATTCTTCAACTGCTATAGGATAAGCTGGATTCTTATCTACTGTCACGACACGAGGCTCAGAAATATGAAAAGACTGCAAAGCTTTCTTGAAGAATCGCTTTGCAGCGTTTTCGTAAGTTTAACATTTTGTAAGTTTTGTAAAACTCATTTTTTCTTTGTAATCTTTAAATATGTTCGAAAAAGTGTACCTTTTGATGTGCCTTAATTTTAAATAAATGCAAAATCCATTCAATTATATTGATTTCAAAAAATTATCTTGCGATCCAAATTTAAGAGCATCAAATTTCTGTCCTTATAAAAGAATAAGAAATAGACCTTTGCATCTTTACAAAGGTCTATTAATAAATTACATATTTTTATTTAGTCTCGAAAAGCTCAATTTTATAAAATTTTAAATCTCACTCATAGTCTTTGTATTAATGGATAAGTTAGTAGGCGCTTCATTGCTTTTTGTATATCCCTTGCGTTTTGAAAGTAATCTAAGAAACTTTCCATTTTAGCAATCATATTTTCTTTTTCTAAGAATTCTCTATCTTCTTTGTTGAATTTTGATATCTCTTTATTATAAGTAGTCTGTATAATTTTTCTTTTCGCGTCGGTGGATAAGGGATAGTATTCAATAAGATTATCGAATCTCGAAAAGATAGCACTGCCTAATCGATCTTTGATTTCTTTTTCGTTGTTAAAGTTAGATGTGCAAATGATAATGGAATCTTCTAATTTAACATTGTAATACTTATCCGTAAATTCTCCCTCATCAAACATTTGATAAAAGGCACTATAGAATATTGGGGAGGCTTTATCAAATTCATCTAATAATAATACATTTGTTTGTCGATCAATTAAATCTTTAGAAAACGAGTTAGCTTTATCTCCAAAAATATACGAACCAAAACTTTCATTATGATACATTGAAAGTTGCTTTCTAAATAATTCTTTTTGTCCATAAATTATCGAGTTAATCAATTTAGCAGTCTCTGTTTTCCCAACACCAGAGGGTCCATATAACATAATAACTACAGGTTTATGAGCCCCGTTATTAGTTAATGGATAAAGGGTTTGTAACAACTCATTTTTCACTTTCTCTTGTCCAAATACCGATTCATCAAACTGTTCTTTGATTTCCTTTAAAGAGCCAAGTGTTAATTTTGCATGATTGAATTCGATTTTCTCTACAGAAATTCCTAAATTAGGATTATTTAATTGCTCAACAATTTTTGTAGGCGGGTTATTCAAGTATACTTCTTCAAAAAGATAGTGTGATGCATAGTTTAGTATATGAATCACAAACCCTTCTATAAAATGATCGGCCACACTAGAATACTCATCTGTGAACACTGAAAGTGCTTGGTAATATTCTTGCTCTTGCTCTGTACCCTGTATTCTATGTAAAAGATCCATACTTCTAACTATAGGTGTAAGTGAGGTTGTATATTCATTTGGAATAATTTTTTTAAATTCTTCTGTTGGGCCATTAAATATTACGAATCGCATTCTTTCACCTCTGATATTCCTGCTAAGATAATATCATAAATTTTTAATAACCCCGGATCCTCATTTTTTTGGCCGCTATATATTTCCTCGACAGATACAGTTTCTCGACTTTCGCCTTTATTCATAGAGAATTCATTTTGGAATAATAAATCTTCTTCTCTACATTCTCCCACTTCTATCCCATAATAAGTAAGGTTCATTCTTTGTAAATCTGTTAGATTATAGCTGTTTCTAAATGTACTAATATTAAAGCGGAAGATTACCTGTTGTTTTCCATCGGTCGCTAACAATTCATAATAGCCTTTTGCATTCTTGAGAATTTCATCAAGCTCTAAAAAATTGTAATCAGCTAGACCTTTCGTGAATTCTGAATCCTCTTTTAACATTTTAATGAAAGGTGTATACATTTTTGCAAAAGTAAAGGATTCATTTGGTACACTTACTTTGAAGTTATGAAAAATGGTTATGTTTTTATCTTGTTCTTTACCAGATAGTTTTACAAAATCAGTTAAAATTGTATTAGTAATTGTTGTTTTTAATAAATGGTCTTTGGAATTAGATATTTCAGCGCTTCCCACCATAGAAAGCTTAGCTTTGAGCAATGAAAAAAAACTTGTACTTACTCCTATATTTCCCTCTGCTTTTCCTTTGAAATTATAAGTATAATTGCCTTTTCCCTCATCAGTAACAACAATATCTCCTCCATAAAATATTTGTAAGAAATCTGCGGCAGATAATTCATCAAAATATGCAACTTTAATAATCAAAAATCTTCCCCCCTGTATATTTTTATAGCGTCTACAGAAAAAGTTAAAAAATCTTCCTTTAATAAAAAAGAAGTTAGTGAATATCATGTAGGATAGTTATTAAAATCTAAACTATTTTTACTTTGATAAGTATTAAACATCTCCTTAATATTATATTTCATCTCATATTACCAAACAAATTTTCGAAACTATCGTCAAAGACAAAAAGAACTTGTAGTAATCACTACAAGTTCTTTTTTACATTATCTAAAAAAAGGTGAAACAAACTATCTCATAATTTGAATCGGAGCAAACATGTTGACCACGGGTTGATTTCATTATACACCAAATATTAACATATGAAGTTTGGATATTTGAAAATTATGTGAATTTAGAAAAGGGAAACAAAAAGGGTTCTGGTGCAAAAAATCTCTTAAATTTGGACATACTGATATTACTACTCTACAAAAGGTGTGTGATCAGTATGGAAAAGGAAAATTTGTTCAAATGGAAGCATTATCAGCCTGAACTAATCTTATTAACAGTAAGG
>NZ_JAEHBX010000145.1:0-3923 GCF_016483395.1 Bacillus cereus group sp. N21 | reverse complement strand
GATTGTAAAGATTCTCCCTAATTTAGTAGACACGGCTATCATGCTTGTAAATAAAATTATTGAGATGATTATTACTAGCCTTCCTAAAATATTAGATGCAGGTGTAAAAATCTTAATGGCAATCGTTGACGGGATCATAAAAATGCTTCCTAAGATTGTAGATGCTGCAGTTAAGATAATTACTCAACTTGTAAACATCATCATGCAAAACCTACCTAAAATAATTGAGTCTGGTATTAAAATCTTAATGGCAATTATCAAAGGTATTATTCAAATTATGCCTCAATTAGCTGCAGCAGCTCTAAAGATTATCTATGAAATAGCAAAGACTATCATTGCTAACCTTCCTCAGATACTCGCTGCAGGTGTGCAGATACTTTGGTCTCTTATTAAAGGTATCTATTCCGTGTTAAGTAGCTTGTGGAGCGCTATTACAGACAATGTTATCGGAGGAATTAAGAAATGTTTCTCTAATGCAGGTTCTATGCTATTAAGTGCAGGTAAAGACATAGTACGAGGATTAGCAGACGGAATTAGTGGAATGGCTTCCGATGCGATAAATGCAGCTAAAAAGATGGCTGGCAAAGTTAAAGATGCAGTAACAGGTTTCTTTGACATACATTCTCCTTCCCGTGTAATGAAGAAAGTTGGTGGATTCGTCACTGAAGGTTTAGCCGTGGGAATTACGGATATGACAAGCGATGCAGTAAAAGCAGCTACAAAAATGGCTGATGCAGTCCTGAGTGGCTTTGAAGCTCTTTCTAATGACATTGAGCTAGGAAACGTACTAGGAAACGATAACTTCAAAGATTTAAACATGGGAGTATCTCCAGACTTCAAGCTCCCTAAAGTAGATGACATTCTAAATGGATCAATCTCAATGGCTCCTACTTCTTATGAAAGAATCACTGGACAGAGCAAAGAAGACAAGAAAGTACGTCAAGAAAAGCAAGGACAAGCTAATGAAGAGAAGGCGCCTACTTACCTTGTAATGGATAAAAAAGTAGTAGGTGAGGTTATATCTGAGGACGTTGACAATGCTAACAAGCGTAGAACAAGTAGACAAGCTCAGTTTGCTCCTCAAGTGGTCCCTGCTTTCTAGATTGAACAACTTGTGAGCCTTCCCTATGGAGGGCTCTTTTTAAATAAAGCAAAGGAAATTGATAACATGGCTAGTTTTAAATTTAACGGAACTAAGCGAGATTACTTATATATCATGATGGGTTTTAACCGTGCAGCGTGGGCTCCTATTGAGCGTGATATCTTGACGGCTCCAGGAAGACCAGGCGGATACTACCTGCAGACTAACACTAAAGTACGAGTTATTGAGGTACCTGTAATTATTAAGGCTAAAGACCAGGCTGATCTGCAGAAGAAGAAAGAAGACTTAGCCAACTGGCTCATTCAAGAGGAACCAAAGGAGCTCATTTTTGATGACGAGGCAGACAGAACCTACATGGCTCTACTTGACGGAGAGACAGACTTAGAGGAATTAATTTTCAGAGGTAAAGGTATTTTACGCTTTGTATGTCCTATGCCTTATAAGCTTGGAGCTACACAGGTTAAAGACTTTGCTCTTGATACTACAGGGACAGACTTAAAAGTGGATATTGCTAATAAGGGGACAGTAGATTCAAATCCTATAGTAGAAATTAATGTTATGGACAAGAGCCCTTATATTGATGTCTGGAATGGTAACGAGTATTTCCGCCTTGGATATCCTACAGGACCAAAGACAAATCTCGTAGCTCAAGAGGCTAGGGTTATATGGGACAAGATGGACGATCTTTCTCAGTGGTCAGCTCATACAGGTCCTTTAGGCTCACTCTTTGAAGGTTCTGGGAAGATGAGAATAGCAGGAAACGGACATGGTTTCCTTCCAGAGACTTACGGAGCAGTTAAAGAAAATACATGGTATGGTCCAATTCTTAAGCGTTCACTACCTCCAGGAGGCGCCACTGATTTCAAAGTGGATATGAGGCTCTCATTTGACTCCATTAGCTATGACAGAATGGGAACTATTATGCTCTTCTTATTAAACGATAATGATGAGATTGTAGCTCAATTAGGGATGAAAGATGAATACTACTCCCATGCAATCACAAAAGCATACACTACCATAAATGACGGACCAGATGAGCGGACACTGATAGATGATACTGGTAGGACAAATGAGTCATTCACAGACTTTAGAGGTCATGTGATGTTAACCAGAGAGGGGAATGTCTGGACGGCTTATTCTGCTTTATACAAGAAAGGGACATACCAGGACTACGAAACTATCATTGAAACCTGGAGAGATACAAATAATTCTAATCCTGCTACTGCTGCAGTGGTAACGAAAGTAGCCGTAGGAGTATTTAAATACGGAGATTACAACCCACTAGACGCAACCTTTATAGAAGACTTGAAAGTGTACAAGAAGTTCAATGTACCTGTAGATGCTACTCCTTATATTGTGGATCAGGGAGACAGTATTGTAATTGATACAGAGAGGGCTCTTGTAACGATAAATGGGAAGAACGCTATAAGTATTAAAGACCTATTCAGTGACTTTCCTGTCATAAAGAGAGGAGCAAATGAGGTTATTGTACGTCCTAAGGCTATAGGTACCGCAAAAATAACATATATGGAGAGATACAGATAATGAGAAAGCAAAGCGGAGATTTACACATAGTTGACTTTAAAACAAAGCTAGTAATAGGAATTATACGCGCTCATGAATATGTAGAGGACAAAAGACACTGGGAAATTAAAAACTCCGTAGATATGTTAGACTTCAAAATACTTGAGAGCTCTCCTTATGAAGACCTCCTGCAGCAACAAAATATCATCGTAAAAGAAACCCGTCCTGGTGTAATGACTCCTTATGTAATCACTGAGACGGAAAAAGACACTGTAGCTAAGACAGTTACAGTTTATGCTAGTGGGGAATGGACCTTGCTTGCAGGGGAATCTTATATAGCTCCTCAAAAGATTCCTTCAATGAATGCTAGACAATATTTAGCTATGTCCTTAAACGGATCAGATTGGACTGTAGGTGACGTTGAAGCTACAGGGACTCATAGTATGACTATTACGGAGTTTATTTCACCTCTACAGTTTAATAACATGATTGCTTCTGCTTTTGGAGGCTACGAACTTCAATACAGAGTTATTGTCCAGGGAGCATTTATTGTTAAGAGATATGTAGACCTGGTAGAAAAACGAGGCAGATTCACTGCTAAGGAAATCAATGTAGGGAAGGATCTGCAGGGAATTGTCCGTAAAGAGAACTCAGAGGGAGTTATCACTACTCTTATCGGTTATGTAACTGTAAAGGGAGCAGACGGAGAGGAAAAAGTTATCACTGTAGCAGATGCTAACGGGGGTATCCCCTACGTAGTAAATGAGGAAGCCTTTCAACGATGGAGCATAAACGGGAAGCATCGCTTTGGATTTTACACTCCAGAGACTGATAATCAAAATATGACTCCAGAGAGACTACTCACACTGACCAAGGCTGCTCTTAAGAAGCGGATAGATACAAATGTAGTCTATGAAGTTGACGCCGTCTCACTGGCTAAATTAACAGGTCTGATTCATGAGACAATCAATGAAGGAGACACTGTATTCATCAAAGACAAGACAATTAGTCCTCCTATCTTCTTAGAGGCTAGAGCTATCGCTGCAGATGAGTCCTTTAAAGACCCAAGACAGGACAAGTTCTACTTTGGTAACTATAGAGAGCTATTAAATCAAGATGACGCCTTACAGCGTGCTTATCAACGTATATTAGCTAGTTTACAAGACAAGGTACCTAGTGAGATGTTTAATCAATTACAGGAGAAAGTAAACAGTCAGACTGATGCTATCACTGAGGCAGGAAAGAAAGCAGATGAGGCTCACCAGGAATCACAAACTGCAAAGGACCTTGCTACACA
>NZ_JAEHBX010000144.1:0-3932 GCF_016483395.1 Bacillus cereus group sp. N21 | reverse complement strand
GGGAAACATGATAAGCTAAAATCTCTCGTGTCGTACTATCTTTTACGCAAGATAAATAAGCTTTCTTCCCTTTTCCAATTTGATTTTCTTTCACAGCCTTCACCTTAAAATCAGCACGATAGGTGATAGAACGTTCTGATACCTTTACGACATTTTCATTCTTTTCTAGTTGTTTCATTTGCATTTCATTAAAAATAATTTTACTCATTTCCCGTACCTCACTTTTATCATTGTTGCCATTATAACGAGGAATGAGTGTAAAAATACATAAAAACCCCGAAGCATGGACTTTTTTTAAGTGTCCACGATTCGGGGTACAGTTCAATCAAAGTTTCCTTGTTTTTTTTAATTTTATTATACTATCAAGCATCTACTTTTTTTGTCTCTTTCTTCTTCCAAAGCTTACCTGGCCAAAAAGCGAAACGGCCTAAAACGACTGTAAGTGAAGGAACAAGAAGAGGTCTTACTATAAATGTATCCAGTAGTACTCCTATTGCTGTAACAATACCAAATTGAACAAGTACTTGGATTGGTAAAGTAGCTAATACAGCAAATGTTCCTGCTAAGATTAAACCAGCAGATGTAATAACACTACCTGTTTGAACCACCCCGTTTTTGACTGCTTCAAGGTGTGGCTGGCTTCTTTTGTTTTTCCATATTTCAGAAACCATAAATATGTTATAGTCCTCTCCTAATGCTACCAAGAACACAAATGCATATAGAGGAATCGCTCCTTGTATTGCAAGAGCATCCATACCATAGTGAAGTAGTAACCATCCTGCCCCTAATGCAGAGAAGAATGATAATACCACTGTTACAATTAAGTAGATCATCGCCACAACAGAACGTAAATATACAAGTAATAATAAAGCGACAATACCAATCATAACAGGAATAATCACATTTTGATCACGTTCAGTTGTTTGTTTCGTATCGTATAATGTAGCCGTCTCTCCTCCAATCCATATGTGGTTATTAGCATCACTTATTTCAGCACTATTCATTACCTGTTTCAAACTTTTTCTTAACTCAGGGATTTTATTCATTCCCTCAATAGAATACGGATTATCTTTTATGGAAACTTCAAACATTTGTAATTGATTATTCTGTTTCCCTTGAACTGGTTCTGTTACTTGATCTATAAAAGAAAGTTTTGTTAATTCTTCTTTGACAGGTACATCTTTTCCTTTTGTATCAACAACAATTTGTACAGGTGCTAACTCACCAGGTGAAAAATGATCAGAGATTAAATCAAATCCTTCACGTGAGGGCATATCTTTTGGAAATGATTCTAATAAATCATACGTAAATTGGATACGTGGAACAAATGAAGCCAATCCACCTAATAAGAATAGTGTTAGCAGGATAATTGTCCATGGCTTACGAATAACAAGATCTCCAAGTTTTTTGCTTAAGAACTCTTTGGATTCCTTTACCTTGATTGTTTTCTTTTTTTTCTTAGCATATTCTTCATTCATTTCTCTTGTTCTTGGGATGAATGGGGAAAATGCTACTCTACCCAAAATAGCTAATAGTGCTGGTAAAATTGTCAAAGAAGCGATTCCCATAAGGGAAACAGCCACGCTAAAAGGTACTGCAAATCTATGGAAAGAACCTATATGAGCAAGAAACAGAGTACCTAATCCTACTACAACTGTAAGAGCACTCATAATGATAGCTCCACCTGATTCTTTAATTGCAAGCTGTAGCGCTTTAAATTTATTTTGCTCCACAAGAAGAAACTCTCGATATCTTGAAATTAGAAATAGACAATAATCCGTACCAGCTCCAAATAATAGTACAGTCATAATTGAAATTCCTTGCGCATCAGCAGTAATCCATCCTTTATCAGCTAAAAAACCTAAAGTTGGACTAATTATCCCATAAGCAAACCCAACTACAATTAAAGGTAAGATTGCTAATAGTGGCGAACGATAAAGAAGAATAAGTAAAGCTAAAACAAGTAATACAGTTGCAACCAATAATTTTAAATCAGCCTGACTAAATATGCTTACTGCATCAGTCTGAACACCAACTGGCCCTGATAGACGTACATGCAAACCAGAATCGGAAATCTTTCTTTTAAATGGATCATCTTCCAATGTATTCTTTATGACACTCTGCAGTTCAACCATATTCTCTTGCAGCATATCTGTCCCTGCAGTTTTATCAAAAAACACAGGGGTTACAAGAGACGTACCATCTTCTGAAACATTTTTTGCTAACGCTAGGTGCGGTATAGTATCAAAAGGTGGTAATGTTGATTGCCTCTTTAATGGCGAATTTCTAAGTTTTTGATAAGTATCTTGAATTGTCTTAAAATCCTTCTCTTCTAAACCTTCATCTTTATGCCAAACAATAAGCACAGGGTTTCCTGAGTCATTCGGAAATTCTTTCTTAATCATATTATTAGCCTGTTGTGACATAGCCGTTTCAGGAAGATTAGGGGCTGTCTCATCTTCAACGGTATTCACAGCTGGCCATGTAAACGATAAAACAAGTGTCAACAGGACCCATACAAAAAGGGTAATCCACCTTGCTTTTGGTCCACCGACATATTTCCCCCATGTATAAAGAGGATGTTTTTTCATGATATTCCACCTTTCTTACTAATTTTAGAATTAATTATATATACTGGTTAGTTAATTAATCAAGTACCATTCAACTGATATGTTATAATATTTTTAATTATGAAGAGTCAGGAGAGAATGATATTGGAACAAAAACAACGTCCTTTAGGAAGACCACCACAAAATAAAAATACAAAATCTACAAAAGATAAAATTGTTGATATTGCTACAAAGCTGTTTTTAAGTAAAGGTTATCAAATCGTCTCTATGGAAGATGTTGCAAAAGAGTGCGATGTAACAAAGGCAACTGTTTATTATTACTATGCTACAAAAGCTGATCTTTTTACGGATACAATGATTCAAATGATGGCACGCATTAGAGACAATATGCATAAAATTCTTTCAACAAGTAAGCCGCTTAAGGAGCGATTACTTGATGTTGCAAAAGTTCATTTAACCGCAACACTGAACATTGATATCAAGAGTTTCATGAAAGATGCAAAAATATCTCTTTCAGAGAATCACTTAATACAAATGCAAAAAGCTGAAGATAAAATGTACGAAGTATTGGATCAAGCAATACACAAAGCGATGCAAAAAGGTGAAATCCCTAAAGGGCACTCGCTTTTAAGTACTCATGCCTTTGTTGCTTTGCTATACTTAGGTGATTACAAAGATGTAAATCAAAAGCCACTGATTGCCAATATAGATGATTTAGCTGTAAGCATTGTAGATTTTTATTGGAATGGATTGGGACATTAATTCAGGATTTTTAATTATATATATTTCCTTGATATTGGTGTTTACATATTTATATAAAAAGCGACCATACTAATTTTTATGTTAGTATTTTATTGTGAAATACTACATGTTTTACTAACTACGATGCTAGGAGGATATTACGATGGATATTCGTGAAGGATTAATTCCAACTGCATTAGGTACAGCGGTCACAGCTGCAGGTTATGCACTTAAGCAGACACGTGGTTCTAATAAGATGATTGCTAATACGGTATTTGGATTTGGTTTAGCTCATGTTGTTTTAGGGGTAATTGATTTAGTCGAGCATCGTCGTTAGAACGAAGGCAAGCATATTTAAATGCTTGCCTTTTCTTTACCCAAAACTTAGATATGCTCATGTGAAAATTTAAATTAGGTATATATTATGCTGAGAAGGTAGTCATACGCTATACATGTATACAAAAAATCTTACTATTTCTATTGAATGATTGAATTGATGTACAAGAACTTTTATATGAATATATATAAAATTTATCTGTTTATTTGGTTCCGGTGCAAAAACTTCAAGATACATGCAAGTAACCTCTAAATCTTGGACATACTGATACTATTACTCTAAAA
>NZ_JAEHBX010000143.1:0-3955 GCF_016483395.1 Bacillus cereus group sp. N21 | reverse complement strand
CCTAAGTTTAATTGAACATTGATTTGTTTACACACTTTATGAACACAATTATAGCTATAATATGTTGGTATTATTGAATTTTACCCTCTGTTCATAAACATAAGATTTTCTGAACAAATATCTCTTAGCGTACAGCAAAAGGAGGTAATCATGACAAAAATGTGTCTAAACGTACAGAATTCCCGGAATGATATGGTGAGGCCATTTATAAGAATTGAATTAAATATTATTTGTCTGTTTTCTCTTTATGTTTAACAAACACCAAACTAAAGAGCCCAATAAATAACCATCTACAATAGAAAGTCCTAAACTTATTAATAGATTCCAACCTAAATGAAGAGAAACCGATAAAGAAAGTAATCCTCCAACTATGCCACCTAAAACACCGATCGTAAATTTCATCTTATCAGTCATATGTGTCCTCCATATAATCAATAAATTTCATACCAAAATTATATATTACTAATTAAAAATATATAATTTATGTAATTTTTTCTTAATATTGTATTTATGTGAAATTGACATAACACCACTTATTGGTAGTATCCGAAAAAGCTAACTTCTTATCTTTTTTCAGATAGGAAGTTAGCTTTTTCGTTTTGGGATAGTTTATTTTTTAAGGTGATATAGCAATACCTCTTATGTTGAATATTAAAATATTTAGCTTTTATATATCTTAAGTTATACTAAAACTGCAATTAAAAATTCAAAATGAACATCCATAACATAATTTTTAATTATTCATCTAATTTCACAAAACTTTAAAATAAAATATAAAGGACTTAACATCTATGACTAATTTTCAAAATAAAAACCTGATTTCATGGAAACAATTTATTTTAGGAACACTAGTAATATCGATATTTGCACCATTTCTTTTTGGGTTATTATTAAAAATAGTATTTTCATTACATATTACCGTACAATTATTTGATAATAATGACAGTTTAGAAATAGCTAAAAATTTTTTATTAACCCTTTCTATATTTTCATTTGCTATTTATTACATTTTCACACACAAATCTTTTTATAATCTAATATTATCTACCCTTAATATTAAATCACTAAATCGAGGTAGGACATATGTATATATATTGATTGCAAATATATTTGTTGTTTTATCGGGTAAAACAACAAATATCATCTCGAATGATTCAGCAAATATACAAGCAACAGATTTAGGAATAGACACATTATCCGAACAATCTTTTATCATATACATAATTGCTATATCAACACATGTATTAATCGGACCTGTTTTAGAGGAAATTCTATATCGTGGAATTATTCTTAGATTTTTAGAAATCAAATATTCTTTTTTTACTGGGTTAATTATATCCAGTTTATTATTTGGTTTAGCTCATAACTATGACTTTGCATTCATTATTTTTGCAACTCTAATGGGTATAATTTATGGTTTACTTTATAAGAAAACTAACTCAATAATCCCAGTAATAATTGGACATATGACTTACAATTTATATACATTTATATAATCATAATGAAGCAAAAGACGCATTATTTAAAATTATATTTCGCAAGACTATAAGGAGTATCTCCAGCATTTGGGAAAAAACTACGCTCGCCAAAAAATACAAAAAACCGTCCATCAGGACGGCTTTACTTTTTACATAATTCCCGTTATCAGAAGTTATCCATCAATAGAAATCATACCTACAATAATTAAAATTGCTAAAAACCAAGAATTCATATTGCCCTTCCTTAAGAAACGTAAATTTCTGTTGTCTCTTTACAAAAAGAGCAAACCCCTCTCCATTTGGAGAGAGGCACGATCCGTTCTCAATATTTTTTCTTTTTAAGTCGGTAAAGTCCTGTCAGACTGGCTCCTGCTGCAATGACAATCATAACAATAGAAACACTTAGGGAAACAACCTGATTTGGAATTAAATTAGCAAGATTTGCCCAAAGTAATGCAATACTTGCAAGCGATGCTAAACCGACGAGATAAGACCAACCTGTTTTCTTCGTCATAACTTGTTCACTCCTTTTCCTTATTGTACCATTTGGAAAAAACAATGTATTGTACAAAATTGGATGTATAGGATATTCATGTAAGGTTAACATAACGCATCATTATCGGTAGATTTAATAAAAATATGAATATAATTATGATTATTTTGAGAAAATATCACTAGCAATTAAAAGCCAACATGTAACAATTAATACGATGTAAAATCTAACCTAAAATAAATTATTTTTCAATTTTGTTTTTTATTGGATGGAGAAAATATGAAAAAAATTACTCAAAAACAAATTTTACTATTTGGTATTTCGTTAGTATTTATGACAGGGTGCTTGCAAAAGTATCTTATTGATGATGTTCAATTAATTCAAGGGGTTGTATACGATACAACAAAAGATAAAATAAAAACAACGATTGTCTGTCCGATTCAACAAAAAGGGCATAAAGTCCAAGTATTTGAGAACATTGGAAACACAGTAAAACAAGGAAGAGAAACAGCTTCTTTCGAATCTGCACAACCGTTTGCTAGCGGACAATTACGTGTTGCTCTTTTTACAGAAAAATTAGCGAAAAAAGATGTAAAAGTAGCGTATGATACACTTCTACGAGAAAGTAGCATAGGACATACAATATATCTAGGAATACTAGAAGGTGATGGATATGAGCTATTATCTGGAAAATACAAAAATAACTTTAATGTTGCAATTTATATAAAAAATTTGTTGGAACACAATATGGAAACAGGTTCATTACCATATGATAATTTACATCTTAACTCTTATCGCTATTACCAAGTAGGACAAGATACTTTTATGCCGATATTAAAAAAACAAAAAGACAAAATAGAAATTAAAGGCATGGCTCTTTTCAATGAAGATAAATATGTAGGGAAATTGCAACAAAAAGATATGTTTATTTTTAGAGGATTGCTTGAAAAACATAGATTAAATTCCCAGGAATTCAAAACCCATGGCGGTTATGTATTAATTAACAATATCCGTTCCACTCCTTCCTATCATGTTCAAATTAAAAATGGGAAACCATCCTTTTATATTCAAGTTAAAATAGATGCTCGTATACAAGAAATTTCAAAAGGAATAAATTTAGAAAATAAAAAGGAAATCGAAGTAATAACAAAAAATATAGAAAAACAACTTAATACAGAAAGTAAAAAACTAATAAAAAAAACACAAAATCTAAATGTAGATCCACTCGGTTTAGGCTCTAAATTTAAACAACAGTATAAACCATTTAAGTTAAAAGAATGGAATAAAATATATCAAACAGTACCAGTAAGAGTGAAATACATTATTAATATTGAAAATTCAGGAGTTGTTGAGTAAAACATTGAAATGGTTTACCATGAGTTTTATTAAAACCATCTATATCTTTGCTGAAATTTGTAATACTCCCAAATATAAAATCAAATTAAGATTCCCCCAATTTATACTCTAATAAATCTGAATTTCCTCTTATATATAATTATGCTATTATTTATTCAAAGCAACTTTCATTGCTTGTATATGACAAAAATACGCTACTCATTCAAAACAAAAACGCCAACTCCAGTATGGAATTGGCGTTTTTGTTTCATACAATCAGCTACTTGGATCCACTTCTATTTTACAAATCTAGTCCTTTTGGGGCATGGGGGAACGCCAGCATTTCAGAAAAGCCCCAAGCTAAGCAAATTTTGACAGGGCTTCAGGAATTACTT
Source organism: Bacillus cereus group sp. N21 (assembly GCF_016483395.1). Taxonomy (NCBI): domain Bacteria; kingdom Bacillati; phylum Bacillota; class Bacilli; order Caryophanales; family Bacillaceae; genus Bacillus; species Bacillus cereus group sp. N21. Next base: position 254 of record NZ_JAEHBX010000143.1, on the reverse strand, counting down.
ACAAATATAAATTTCTAAGTAATTAGACAAAACATAATATGATTTTATAGATTTAATTGCATATTATTTTCTCGATATTAAATTGTAACTATATAATCTACAATTGTAAGTATTTCTCTTATTGTTATATATTTGGGTTCTGGTGCAAAGATAAAATAAAAGAGACTATAGCTCATTTATTTCTAGCGGAATTCTATTTTATGCTGTAAGCCCAAACAATCGATGGATGAATTCTTTCTGGTTTTGGACAGACT
>NZ_JAEHBX010000142.1:0-4150 GCF_016483395.1 Bacillus cereus group sp. N21 | reverse complement strand
TGGGTAGCTATGTGCGGAAGGGATAAGTGCTGAAAGCATCTAAGCATGAAGCCCCCCTCAAGATGAGATTTCCCATAACGTAAGTTAGTAAGATCCCTGAAAGATGATCAGGTTGATAGGTTCGAGGTGGAAGCGTGGTGACACGTGGAGCTGACGAATACTAATAGATCGAGGACTTAACCAATAAGTAATTTATATTACACACTGATATCTAGTTTTGAAGGAATATCCTTCATATATCTAGTGATAATGGCGAAGAGGTCACACCCGTTTCCATACCGAACACGGAAGTTAAGCTCTTCAGCGCCGATGGTAGTTGGGGCTTTGCCCTTGTGAGAGTAGGACATCGCTAGGTAAATAAAAAACCCTTTTGCATTTATGCAAAAGGGTTTTTTTGTGGTGTATTATTATAGTTTAAATATGAAATGTATCGAGTATATTGTCTTTTTCTTCTTTATTAATTCCAATGTAAGTTAATGTAATTTGTGGTGTGCTGTGGTTAAGAAGTTCTTGCAACATAGCGATATCTTTTGTTTGTTTATAGAACCAATAGCCGAAGGTTTTGCGCATGGTGTGGGTACCGATTGATTCTACATCGGCAAAATCTCCGGCTTTTTGCAATTGTCGATAGGCTTGGATTTTACTAATGGATTGATCTCCTTTACGTGAAGGAAATAACCAGGTACTTTCTACTGTCTGGGCGTATTGATATACTTCGTCAAAAATAGAAGTAAGATTAATGATACGTTCTTTCTTCGTTTTTCCCTCTTTTACTTTTAATTCTTTTCTACGTTTTCGTTTTAATTTTAAAATCATATGAGTTTCTAATTGAAGTAGATCACTTACTCGTAGACCTGTATTGATTCCAATCATGAATAAGGTGTAGTCTCTTTCTGAACAGTGACGTTTAAGAGCCCATTTCATATCTTCAATCTGTTCTTTACTTCGGATGGGCTGGACATCAATGAGATGTGGTTTTTTGTTCATGAGTTTCTGTACCTCTTTATTTATATTGTTTTGAATGTATACTTTTTTATTTGTTTTTGATGATATCAGGGAGATCGGGGTGAAGTCAATGTTATAGAGGATTTGAATGTAAACAAATATTAAAAAGTTTACTTTCAAAAATAAAAAGAGTTCTGGACTCCAGAACTCTTTTTATTTTCAGTTATAGAAAAAAAGCCACTCATGATATAATTGAGTTGCGAGGCTACAACTAGACATAAGAGGTTCTTTTCGTTTTTATAAAATTCTAATTACATAATAGCATGAAAAGAGTCTCTGTACTAGTTGTAAATACTAGAAAAGAGGAAAAAATTATGACAAATTGTATTGATTTAGAACAGGTTGAAAAAAATGCAAGACTAAGGGATATCGAGAATTCGAAGATTTTGTCAGAAGAAGAAATGCAATTAGCAAATGAACTTCAATTAAAGGCTAATTCAAGAGGAATGAAATTAGTTCCTGAACGGAAAGTGAAGAATAAAGCGAGGTTTGTTCAGATCATTCAACAAAATATCCAGTATTTATTTGAAATTGATTATTTAACAAATGCTGAGAAGGTATTTTTATTAGATGTTTCAATGTGTGTAGGCTTTTTAAGTAATTGTTTAGTTAGTGATATTAACTCTAAAGAACAAATCCCATTAACTCAGCGAGAATTGGCTAAAAAGATTGGAAGACATGAAACAAAAGTTAGTCCATTAGTTAGAAAATTAATCGATAAAGGAATTATAGCTCGTTCAGAAAGTGGTGTTGATGATAATAATGTTAGGGCATATGCTTTGTTTATAAATCCTCACATCATGTTTTCAGGGAATAGAGATGAAATCAATCCAACACTTAAAGCAATGTTTAGAAAGGTTCCTAAGCAACTTAAAAATTTACCTATTAAATTATTTTAAGTCTACTTTAATTAGTAGACTTTTTTTATTAATTTCGTACTTACCAAAAACGGTAAGTTTACTTACCAAAAACGGTAAGTACGAAAAATCCTGAAACCCTTGATATTACTGGGTATTTTCTACTTTGCTATGCTTGTCCCTTCTCACTCTATATAGAAATAGCTAAAAGTTCCGCAAGGAACGGGTCGTATTTTCTTTCGCTTTGCTACAGAAAATCTCCACCCTTTTCGCTTTGCTACATCCTTGCGGAACTTTTTTCGGCTCGAGATTTGGAGGCACCAAGCCGACACATCCAAAAGCAACTATCCATGATTATCGGCTTGAATTTGCTATTATACGAGCCGAATCGCTTGTGCTTTCGGATAATAATTTCACTTACCATATAGATAGATACGTAATACGTGGGGTTTCGTCCCCACACGACGAACCAGCCTCTCCACCAAAAGCAATGGAAAACCTTCAATTAAAACCTTCTCTTTTCCTTTTTAAGCGTATATTTTTATTTTTACGATAAATAGTACTATTTGGGATTTAAATTCTTTAAAAAGAATTCTGAAGCGTCTGGATGATATCTTGAGTTTTATCATTGTCTAATTTTATGTTTACTTATTTTTTGGATTAATCTTTTTTAATATCTTAAAGTAATGTTTGATTGCAAGTTATAAAGAATGTGTTGTCTACAGAAGGTACACATTTGATGCTATGAAGGGTACCTGCTGTAGACCTCGACTCTACTTTTAACGAAAAATACGTGTAATTGGAAAACTTTGAGTCAACCGTGAGTGCACATCCTGGAAATTTTCGTGTACCCACGTTTAAGCTAGGCTCTGCCTAGCCCCAACCCCTAGTTGGGCCCAAAAACCCCTTATGCTCTTCTCTCTTTTTTGATTCGGAATTTCCAATTTTATAAAATAACTGGTTTTTTAGTCGAAAATTATTATGTTAAAAAACAGATTGAAATAAAAAAGTATTAAAAAAAGAAAAAAGAGATTAGAAACTATCTATTAGTAAGTACAAGATCCAATGAATATTATGGATGAAGAATTAGATTTGAGTTTATTTAAAGTTTTAAGATAAAGGAGTTATAACTGTTGTAACGAATTTGAAGTATTGAAAAGGAGGTTATGACTATTATGACACCTATTATTTATGAAAATGTATCTCAGGTTGCCAAAAGATTGAAAATATCACCTTCTACGGTTAAAAAATACTATTTATTAATTGAAAGTTATAAATGCTATGCTTTTAAAAGAGATGAACGAGAACGAATTATTTTCGATAATTATGATCTTAATTTATTGCAAAGATTAATAGAATTAAAAAATATGCCACAAGTTACATTGGAAGATGCTTGTAAATTACTTTTAAAAGAAGAAGGATTAACAATTAATAATACAGATATGACTGTTCTAACTTCTGAATCTGACGATTTGAAAGAAGTATTGAGAGAATTAAAAGATACAGTGGAGTTACAGCAAAAACAATTACAGAATCAAAATGAGCAAATAGCTAAACTAACAAATTTATTGGAATCTCAACAAAAATTATTGGCTCATTCTAATACTATAGAAAAACAACAGGTTACTGATCGTGATAAAGCTGTTATGACTATTATGCGAGAACTTCAAGAAGTAAAACAGCTAGTTGCAGCAAGTAATGAAAAGAAATGGTATCAACTTTGGAAGTGATTTGCTGAATCCTGGCGTTTATGCCGCGAAAGTTCCTTGACCATGAGGGGCACCCTCATGCAAACTCGCCAGAGGTGGCCCCACAAGGGCGAATTTTGCCCGTTGGGGTTGCCTTTGGGAGTTTGAGGGTGTAGAGGCTCGTGGTCAAGGAAATCGTGGAATAAAAAGCTAGGATGGACTCCAAGTAAAACAAAAATTAAATGATTATTATCTTTATTGTTTTTATAATTAAAATTCAGATGTGCTTCTATTTTTCATATATGGTTAATTTTACCTTTGATAAAATTATTGTAAAGATTTATAAGACATGGTATATTATTTATCCGTCGCTAACGACGTAATAGATTTCAATGAAATAAATACAAATTTATTTTAAATTTCTATTGACATTAAAGGTTATAAAATGGTAAGATTAAATCTTGCCCCAAAAAAGTTCTTTGAAAACTAAACAAAATGTAAAACGTCAATTTTTATTTTTGAAGCTAGACAAACTAACTTTATTGGAGAGTTTGATCCTGGCTCAGGATGAACGCTGGCGGCGTGCCTAATACATGCAAG
>NZ_JAEHBX010000141.1:0-4438 GCF_016483395.1 Bacillus cereus group sp. N21 | reverse complement strand
TAACATCAGGCTGATAATGTTTCCACTTGAATACATGTTCCTTTGCCATACCGATCACACCTTTTCTAGAGTAATAGTATCAGTATGTCCAAGTGTTAGAGATTACTTACACGTATATTAAAGTTTTTGCACCAGAACCAATATTCTTAACTTCTTGATGTCATCATTGAATTCTAGAAAAATAATCCAACAAATGCTTGAGTTATTCGGAAATAAAAAGAAGAACAATAAAGGATGGATTTGGGCTTCTTTACTAGGATTAGGAACAGTTTTAGGGTTATTAGCAACATGTAATTCAAGTATGATGAGACCGATAAAACATAAGTTCCAAGGTTTTCAAAATAAAACAAGAACATTTATTCCATCCAAAGTAAACTTAGCAAATATGGAATTTGCTGATGAAATTACACCTAACAACCAAAAGAGACATGGTAACCAAACTAATAATCATCACCATTACAAGACAAAAATCCCATCAAAACAACAGTAAATAGATAGCCGGTTCTTTATCTTACAGGGAACCGGTTAATTTATGTCTAAACGTACAATCTTCTTTTTGAAATGGTGATCCTTAATACATCCTTAAAGTAATCATTGATTTATACAAAAAACTGCAAATTATCATTATATATTTTTATATCTTTTATAAAAATGAGGATACTACATTATGAAGAAGTTTTTAAAGTTTAGCTTGATAGGAATATTAAATACACTTATCACAATTATTAGCTACATAGCTTTGGTTAAAGTTGGTATCAATTACCTTACCGCTAACTGCTTTGCTTATTTAATTGGTGTTATTAACAGTTATTATTGGAATAAAAATTGGGTTTTTGAATTCAAAAATAAAGAGATATCATTATTTTTGAAATTCCTAACCGTAAATTTAATTGTATTAACTTTTAATACAATTAAATTTATTCATATTAGTTGATAAACTTTTTATCAATAAGTTTATCTCACAACTTTTTTCTATCAGTGTTGGTATGATAATGAATTTTTTCCTTAATAAACCTTGGACATTCAACAAACAAAATCATTTGCAATAATTTAATATATATTCCTACTACAAGGAGGGTAAAAGCTTGGAGAAACTTATTTCAATTATCGTTCCTATGTATTTTGAAGAAGAAGTAGCACAAGAATGTTATAATTGCTTAAAGTCTGTTATGCTACAAAATAATATTAATTATGAATTTATCTTTGTAAATGATGGTAGTACCGATCGGACGATGGAAATTTTAAAAGGTATTTCAGCCGAAGATTCTCGTGCTAAAATCATAAACTTTGCTCGTAATTTTGGACATCAAATAGCTGTAACAGCAGGAATTGATGTTGCCAAAGGTGATGCTATCGTAATCATTGATGCTGATTTACAGGATCCACCTGAAGTCATTCCAGAACTTATCGCAAAATGGGAAGAAGGTTATGAGGTTGTTTACGCGAAGAGAAAACGGCGTGACGGTGAAACTTGGTTTAAACTTGTAACAGCTAAATATTTCTACCGCTTCTTAAATTTCATGTCTGATATTAATATTCCTAAAGACACAGGTGACTTCCGTCTTATTGATTGTAAAGTAGCAGATGTATTCAAACAAATGACAGAACGAAATCGTTTCGTACGTGGAATGATGTCCTGGATTGGATTCCGCCAAACATATATTGAATACGCAAGAAATGAACGTTTTGCGGGTGAAACAAAATATCCATTAAAGAAAATGATGAAATTTGCCTCAGATGGTATTATTGCATTTTCCACAAAGCCACTAAGAATGGTTATGACTTTAGGTTTAATCTCTGTATTGATTTCTATTGTAGTCTTGATATACTCAGTTATTGTTAAAATTGTTGGACAAGACATTCAAACTGGGTGGGCTTCTCTTATGGTTGCTATCACATTCTTCAGTGGTGTGCAACTGCTTAGTCTTGGTATTGTCAGTCAGTATATCGCTCGTATTTATGACGAAAGTAAGAATCGACCAATTTATATTGTAGAAGAGACTGTGAATATAGAAGAGGATATAGCTGTATACGATAAGAACAAAATAAATAGATCTTAAATATACTAAAAAGAATTATAGTACGTGTATTTCACTGCCATAATTCTTTTCTTTATTTAGATTAAATAATGACTGCAATCTAGTCTTTGAGCCACTTAGCCGTTAACTCCTTTTTTAATTTCTATAAATTGTTGCATAGTATTATTATTCTCAGCTTTTACATTTCTTTCCCTACAAAAAGAAGATGATACCAATAAACTAGGAGCTACGCAAATTGGTAGTATTCTTTTTTATACGACAAAATCTTCTCCGTAATATATCGTTCCTTCCTTTAACAATAAGAATAGACTTTTCTTTTTTATAAAACTAATCAAGGTCACAAAATAATACCATTTTCATCCGATGTTTCTCCCTCCTATTTCACATTTAAACTTATAGCAATTTGATCACCCAGGGATAATTTCTTTCGTTTAGGAAATTTTATAAATAAACTTTTTTTAAATTTCTTGAGGTGCATTCAATGTTTTTAAACCAGAATAACAAAGAATTAAAGTTACTTGTTTTTGCAGCAATTATACTCATTCTTTATTTGTCTCCTTTATTTATTCTTGGAGAAAATGCGCATATTCGCGTTCATGATAATCTTGATTCCAATTTGTCCTGGTATAAGGTTTTGGCAAGGAGCGGAGAGATAATAGGTCCGATTGATGCTACAATTCCACAGGTGATAAACAATCAATTGTCAAGAAACGCATTTAGTACGGAATTTAGTGGTATTGTTTGGTTGTATGCTTTTTTTCCAAATATGGTTGCATATGCATTGAGTCAAACGATTACAAGAGTGGTTGCGTTTATAGGGATGTATGTTCTTTTAAAACAACATTTTTTACCTAGAGAGGAATGGAGGGTCAATTCAATAGGAGTTTCATTAGCTTTTGCTCTTACTCCTTTCTGGCCGTCAGGAATGCTTAGTACTCTCGGAATGCCTCTTGCACTTTGGGCATTTTTAAATATTCGAAAAGGAGAAAGATCGTGGAAGAACTATTTTGTACTTACTCTTATTCCTCTATATTCGAGTATTGTTTTAGGTTTTTTCTTTTTTTTAAGCGGCATAGGGGTTCTTTGGTTAGTAGACTTAGTAATAAAAAAAGAATGGAACTTTCGTTTTCTTTTTTCAATTATTTATATGACGCTCATTTACATGATTGTAGAATATCGCTTAGTATCTTCCTTCTTTTTATCTACTGCACCTAACAGTAGAGACGAATATTTTCATGCAAGATTATCGTTATGGCGGTCTCTCCGCCTCACAGTGAAAAATTTTCTTTTAGGACATACCCATGTCATGACAGTCCATATATTTGTTATTTTACCTGTCATACTTATTGCTTTGTATTTTATCATTACTAAGAAACAATGGAAGCAAGAAAAAGTCTTTGTCTTTTTGTTCTGGTTTAACATAGCTTTGTCAATTTGGTATGCTTTTTGGTTTTATAAAGGTTGGCTTCCATTAACAAAACGTTTTCACATTTTGGATACATTTAATTTTGCACGTTATCATTTTTTGCGCCCGTTAGTTATTTATGTTTTATTCGCTCTTGGATTAAAAGTTTTATGGTTACAAGGGAAAATATGGAGACACGCTGTAACAGGTTTTGTGATTGCTCAAATTATTTTGTTAAGCTTTTTTAATGAGGAAATTATTTTTCAAAATAAACCTTCAGTAAAGGAATTTTTTGCAGAAGAACAATTCCAGGAGATAAAAGAGTATATCGATTTACCTTTGGAACAGTACCGTGTCGCTAGTATTGGTTTACATCCTGCTATCGCTCAGTACAATGGATTCTATACACTTGATACATATAATAATTTTTATCCTTTATCGTATAAATATGAATTTCGAAAAATAATCGAGAAGGAACTAGCGAAGAATGAAACGCTTCGTACGTATTTTGACGAATGGGGTGGCCGCTGTTATATTTTCACCGATGAACTTGGAAAACACTATATGTTTACAAAAAACTCGAACAAACGCTTGAAAAATGTAGAACTAAATATAGAGCATTTCAAAAAAATGGGTGGTCGTTACATATTTTCTGCTGTCCCAATTGAAAATGCAGCAGAAAACAATTTATCTCTTGAAAAAATATTTACATCAAACACATCCGCTTGGAAAGTTTATTTATATAAAGCAATATAGATACTTGAAATAGATTGCCTCTCTCGATGTAAAATAATAAAAACCAAACAAATATTTGTTTGGTTTTTATTATTTTTTATTAAATTGAACCACTCACCATTTAACACCCTAACAGACCATTTGAAATGAAAAATTCCTAAGTAAAAAAACCTAGCGGTTTCTAATTGAACTGTACCCCGAATCGTGGACACTTAAAAAAAGTCCATGCTTCGGGGTTTTTGTGTATCTTTACACTCAT
>NZ_JAEHBX010000140.1:0-4453 GCF_016483395.1 Bacillus cereus group sp. N21 | reverse complement strand
AGTGCGTGAGTTGAAAGAGGACTATGTGAAGGGAATGCATTAGGAAACATGGACAGGAAACAAATCTACATCGATGTCTTATTACATAAAGGGATCTATAAGGAAGAAGATACAGGACGTCAACTTTATGAAATGAGTGAGCAGGAACTGTTCGAATTAATCAAAGGAGATGGGGAGAATGAGAGAGATTAAGTTCTTGAATCAAGTAAAGGTTAGAGAGTTTGCAAATAGTTCAAAGGAATACAGCGTTGATAAAAAACGACACGAAAGAGTGGTACTTAAATCAAAGAATACTAAAGTAGAAACAGTATTCACTGTAATAGGTGTTACCCAAATAAATCTTGGGTATACAGAATGGATTGGGCAAGAGGAAGGATATTGGTTCCATAAAACAGGAGCAGAAAAGGTGTTTATTGTAGCGAATGGGTTAGGGAGAAGATATAAAGCTTTACCAGAGGATTTAGAACTATTAAAAGGAGATGGGGAGAATGAGAAAAGAAATTGAGGAGTATATAAAGCATTTACACGAATCAGCAATTGATAGCAGGAAAGACGCGGATGCAGCGTTCGAGAATGGTGATTTAGGATTAGCAGGATTCCATAGAGGGCAGTGGCTCACGTTAGAAGATACAGCAACTGTATTAGAGGATATCTTATCAGATTACGAGGAGGAAGAATAATGAAAGCGATGGAACATGGAACTTACGAAATCACTCAACTATTAGCAGAAGCGAAGGAGACGAAAGAGAATGGCAAATAAGATCATTGTTTACACGAAAAATAATTGTCCTAACTGCATGCATGTGAAATTTGGACTAGAGGCAGCAGAATTGGAATTTGAAGATAGAAACATAGAAGAAAAGGAATAATACAGAAAAGAGTTTGATACTTATGGATATAGCGCGGCACCAATAACCGTATTCCCTAACGGAAGGGTACTTGCTGGATTCGAAAGAAAAGAGTTTGAGGATGAATTAGGATTTTAGGAGGGTTCACATGAAGAAAGAAACCAAAATACAGGTGGAAGGTGAGCTTAAAAAGGTAGAAAGCGAGATTCGTAAGATGGAATATCACTTGGTGGGATTGGATAACGAGAAGCGGAAGACGAAGCTTTCCTTGGAAGTGTTAAAGAAACAAAAAGAAAAATTGAAAAGTTACTTATAAGGAGCGGATAGGAAATGAAAACCAACATTACATTGCCAACTAATAAATTAAATGAATATCAAGAAGCAACATTACGTACTTGGAATAGAAAGAATGATTTTGATCGTCGTGTTTCTAATGCAGCATTAGGGATTACAGGTGAAGCCGGCGAGGTTGCTGATATTGTAAAGAAAGCTATTTATCACGGTCACGGATTCAATCCATCTCATTGCCCTGGAGAAGAAGATGGGAATACTCACAAACTTGCTTTAGAGTTGGGAGATATTATGTACTATGTAGCTGTTATGGCTAGTGAAATAGGATATACCTTGCAAGATATTGCTGAGATGAACATTGCAAAATTAGCTAAGAGATATCCAAATGGATTTAGCGCGGAAGACAGTAAAAAACGTGTTGATGTGAAGTAAGGTCAAAAATAAATTCATTACGATATAAAGGGGAAATGAGAGATGAAGAAAGATAGATATCAACGCATAGAAATTGTGAATTCACTTCTTAGTTACTTAGCAGATCACGAAAAGGATTTCTTCCGTTATGAAGATGAAAATAGAACAGCTCAATTTAAACATGATGGTAGAAACCTTTGGTTTGTAGATCACTATTCAAATGTTCCTATGCGTATGACGAGAAGCTCATATAAGAACAAGAAGCAAGAAAGGCACTTCTCAAGCGGTGGAACGATGTGGGCACTAATTAGAGATTTTACTGACTTCATCTATGGAAATGACAATCCGAACGGTAGAAATGGATATGGTGGCTTGTACTGTCCTCATTGGGGATGGACAGAGGAAGAAATGAAAAAGATGCGTGATTATGCAAGGGAAATCGGATACTTAAAAGCTTTATAAAATAGTTATTTAAATGCAAAAACCCTAACGTGGGAGTTAGGGTTTTGGATAAATATTATACATCATGACTAATTAATCAGATGAATCGACATTAGAAATAATATCATATATTTTCTAATAGATTAATATACAAATGTTAAGAAAATGTGAAAAAGGGGAGTTGAAAAGTGAATCGAAAGGAATATGCTGTTTACAAAGGTGAATCGCTCGTATGTCTCGGGACCATACAGGAATGCGCTCAACATATGGGCGTACTTCCTAAAACGATTCACTTCTATAAAACACCAGCATATCAAAGGAGATTGGCCAAGAGGAAGAAGGCAAGGAACTATTTAACTGTTACGGAACTTGAGGAAGATTAGTATAAAAATTTCATTTTGTTTTAAAACAAAAACCCTAGCTCTGTACATACAGTGCTAGGGAGAAGGTATAACAGCTCACTTTATTTGTTCTTTTTTATTGTAACGTAATATTACGTTAGAAACATCAGGTAAATGTAACCAATTGTATAACAAAGCAGCTAGCAAAAGCTAACTGCTCAGCTCCAATTGGGGGTTGGAGAAATATCATGTTGTCTACAGTATTGACAAAAGATTGAGTTTTATTCAGGGAGGAAGAGGGAAATGGGGAAAACAATCACTATTAATATTCCACCAGTTGAAAAGTGGACGTTAAGAGATCTTAAATTAGTTTGCCGACACAATAAAATAAAAGGCTACACAAAGATGAATCGTGATCAATTAATGGGACATGTAAGAGGAATACTTGGGCATACAGAAAATTAAACAAAAATTTCATTTTGTAGAAAAAAGAAACTAAAAAAGAGCACCATGTACAAGCGCTCTTTTAGATAGGAGGTAACTCAGTAAGCCGAGGGGCTAGGTTAGAAGTATATGGTGTGAAAACTAAATAAGAACAAAATTTTATTAGCTCAGTACAAAAAACAGTTAGCAAAAGCTAACTGCCTCTTGTACACAAGAACAATACATTTATAGGGAAACAGCAATATGTAACTTTAAGTTACATTTATAGTATAAACAGGATTAGGAATATTATGCAGATTAAAAAAGAGCACTGTATATAAGTGCTCTTGAGAGGCAGGCGTAATACCAATCATAATCAGTATTAATATACGCTTAATATAATTAAAATGTGAAAAAAGCAGCTAGCAAAAACTAACTGCTCGGCTCCAATGGGGGGAACTGGAGAAAGATTATATCTACAGTATTGACGGAATATTTATTAAATAATCATAGTGGTAATTTATTATTTGTTTTAACTTAAGGCTGGTTCCAAAAAAGTGACATACCAACAAAATATAAAATTATTAAAAGGAAAATTGCTATGAAAATAACTAAAAAAATCTTTTTCATCAGTAGACCTCCTTTATGAAGAATATTAACATCTATCTAAAATTTGAACAAAATAGTTATTTAAATAAAAGAAACCCCGTTTATCTACGGGGCTCCTAAGGATAATTGTCAAGTAATGACGTACTCGACTAATTAACCGTAACATGAATTTTTTGGGAATAATACTGGTAAATTCGTCCAAATGATTAGGGCCTACTATTTTGAACAAAAACGCTATTTTATTAGAAAAAGGGGAATGGATATGAGCGATCAAACTGTAATCATTAATATTCCACCAGTAGAAGAGTGGCCAATGAAACAACTCAAATCAGTTTGTAGGCACAATAAGGTAAAAGGTTATACGAAAATGGATCGTGAGCAGTTAGTGCAGCATGTGAAAGAAATCATCAAGAACATGAAGCTTAATAAAGAAGGGGAATGGATATGAAAGCGCAGGATATTAAAGAAGACAAATCACTTTGGGAGAAAAAACATCTCGAAGGTGTAGGGAAGGTACTTCTTGTTGAAGAGAGTTACTACGACAGTATCGTTGAATTGGTAGATAGGTTGGAGAAAGAAAATAAAAGAGCAGCTAGCAAAAGCTAACTGCTCACTATAAGAAATGGAGATAAGATATCCATTATGTAAATTAAATTAAACTATTTTTTATTAACAATATCATTCCTACAAGAAACAAGAATTCAATAGAAATCAAGAATCCATTTTTCCGTGGCCTTTTAAACTCTTTTATTAAAGTGAAAATGGAACAAATTGCTAAAAAGGTAAAAACAATGAGATATATTATATCTGGCATTTTAACCACTCCTAATTAATGTTTGACAAATATATTATATAACAATATTTGGATGTTAGGATAGGTATTAATGTAAATTAAGGGGAAATTAAGGAAAATAATCCTTTTAATAGAAAGTGAGGAATAACAATGGCATTAGGAAACAGAGGAATGCATTTTGAGAAGCTTATCAATCTATCTAATGAAATGTACCAAAGAGAGGGAGTGGCGCTTATAAACAAGCGTCCGACTCCTGTGAAGGTGTTAAAAAGTAGAGGGAGCCAAGTAACAAACGG
>NZ_JAEHBX010000014.1:0-104289 GCF_016483395.1 Bacillus cereus group sp. N21 | reverse complement strand
AGGAATGAGTGTAAAGATACACAAAAACCCCGAAGCATGGACTTTTTTTAAGTGTCCACGATTCGGGGTACAGTTCAATGCAGACTTGGTGTTTTTTTATTTTATGTATTTTCCAATAAATATAAAACATGCTATACAGACTATGACAATTGCATATAAGGATGACGGTAAAAACTTCATTGCCCATAATCCCATTGTAATGGTTGCAAGTGTCAAATAACTCATTTTCGCATAGTATGTCATTTTTTTTCGTAAAAGAACTACATATAAATAACCAATTGGTGGTGTAACCAAACAAAGAATGAAGATAAGTGTTGAATTGAAATACCATTTTTGTTTAGCAAGTTGCTCCATTTCTTCTTCTATTATTCTATCCTCTTGTTCCTTTATATCTTTTTCAAAAGGATCCTCATCTTCCCCATTCTTTTCACTCATATAAGGAATAAAGTGAAAAAAGAAATAATAGAAAAACATTGTTGCTCCAAGCTTTAAATCGAATCCCTTTTCCGCTATACGTTCACTTACAAAACTCAGAACTATTGGAAAAACAAAAACATATGTCATCATCCAAAACGTTTTTTTTCGCTTTGTCCGTTGCCTCTCTTGTTCATTTTGTTTCTGCTTTTTTCTATATATCCAGAGTGAAATACAACAATCCATTACAAGTATACAAAAAATAAATAGGGCGATATACGTAGGTTTTATATATTGTAAAGTAACAATGGCAGGAAAAGCATATTTAAGTATAATAGCCGTATATAAAATAATAACAAACCTATAAAACAACTTCATCTTCCCTTCTTTTTTAATGTCCTAATAACGAAATGTTAACATATAAAATACAGGTATTGTTATACAATAAGGAAATTTCGGTTACGCTAAGAAAAAACGAAACGAGGGCTACTACATGGGAGATCACGAACGAATTATTTTAGATGTAAATGATGAAGAGCTGGAAATGCTCGATACGATCTGTTCGCATTTTAAAGAAAAACATGGCGTTGAGCTGAGCCATGGTGCACTCCTCCGTGATTTGATGGATATTGAGTATATTCGTATTACAGAAAACAGACATAAATATGAATAAGGAAAAATGACATAACATTACACTTATTAGAGGATATACAAACGTATATCCTCTTTTTTCATAATAAAAAGACATTCATTACGTGACAAAATCACCTTACTGAACGTCTTTTCAATCACTTTTATATGATTATCTTTATGCCTTTTTAACAAATTCAGATTTTAATTTCATAGCTCCAAAACCGTCAATTTTGCAATCAATATCATGATCTCCATCAACTAAACGGATACTTTTTACTTTTGTACCTATTTTTATAACTGATGAAGTTCCTTTTACTTTCAGGTCTTTGATTACTGTTACAGCATCACCATCGTTTAAGATATTTCCATTTGCATCTTTAACAATCTTTTTATCTTCACTGTTTTCAGTTTCTGACTCTAAAGCCCACTCATGAGCACACTCTGGACAAACAAAAAGACTTCCATCTTCATAAGTGTATTCTGAATTACATTTCGGGCAGTTTGGTAATCTTTGCATATTTTTTTATTTCCTCCATTATAAAAATTACTTTCAATTCCCTTTTTTATAACTTCGTAAACATAACAATTACGAACTTGAAATTCACAAGAAATAGGGATGTTCCTTATATACTGCCATAGTATTTCCAGATTGACAAGCAAGCTTTATATGAACATGTTTTCTAAAAAATAAAAGGAGAGTACATCGTATCATGCGCTCTCCTTTTTCTTACGTTGATGGCGATGCGGTAAACTTAGATTTTCAAACATACTATTCCAGATAAAGAGTTGTTTTAGCATAGATTCCCCTTCTGAAACACAAAACAGCCACACTAATGGTATAATTAGGAAAATCAGAATGAATACATAAATTCATCTCACCGTATCGCTGAAGCATCACCTTTCATACGCTTGAAGATTTGGCGTGTAATAGAATGGAGGAGTCTAATAAATGAAATCTGAAAGTATCGCAAAACATTTCCATACATTACATCAGCAAAGATCTCAATTTCTCCCTAAACTACAATCACTTCCGCAAGAAGAACTATGGCATCGAAATGAAAATGGGAAATGGTCGATTGGGGAACATCTCTACCACCTGTACTTAATTACAAAAATGCTAAAAACTTCCATTAAGTTTTCTTTCACACTTCTTCCCTATGCCAAGATAAGAAGAAATGCCCCGTTTGCAACTGAAATACATGACATCTATGCAGAATACAAAGAAAAAAACGGTAAAGGAATGAAAGCTCCTTGGATTTTAGTACCATCAAAAAAAATCTATTATTCTATGGATGGTAAAGAACTAGAACGATTGCTAGTGAACGAAACAAATGCAATCAAAGTATGCGTTCAGAATATAGAAGAAAATATCGCGGGGCACATTGTATTTTTGGATCCAATCGCTAAGTATCCAAACCTAATTCAAGCCATTCAACTTTTAGCGATACATGAGAACCATCATTTTTTAATCATTGAAAATATCTATAAAATGATGCATGCACGTAGTATTGAAGTATAAAAGCACTAAATCAGTGAGGGCTGAATCCCCCACTGATTTAAGTTTAAGTTTCACTTTATCTTTACTTCTTCTCCTACATATTCCAAATGCCAGGCATCTTGAATAGATAAGACTGAAGTTTCATCTAAATTCTTTGTAAACCGAAGAAGTCCGTATTCTCCTGCATAAAATATGGAAGAGGTGATAGGAAAACAAGGATAGTACTGATCTTCGTCTACAAACACTGCTTTATTTTGCACTTTTTCTTCTATCTGTAATTCAATATCTTTTATAGATAACATAGAGTATTACCTCTCTATTCTTTTTGAATTTCCTTTGAAGTAAACTCTTTAATAAGTTGGCATAATGGACGCTCCTTGCATTACTAAATTTTTCATCTATCCAAATTTCAACCTAAGATTACTAAACTCCTTTTTTCCGTTAGCATACTTATATCTTTTGCTAGTGGAAATATAATAAAAAAGAGGATACTTGGTTCCTGTATGGAACTTAGTATCCTCTCATCCTTATAAATTTACGGTCTCTCCCACTAGCACCTTCGCTTTTTCCAGCGCTTTCTGAATTTGTTCGAACCCTGTCCCACCTGCACTATTACGACGTTTCACTGCTGCATAAGGAGAAAGAACTTCATATAAATCCTCTTCAAATAACGGACTCATCTCTTGATATGTTTCTAGCGGTACATCTAATAAATAAATTCCTTTTTGTGTGCAATGAAGAACAAGCTTTCCGACAATTTCATGTGCCTGACGGAATGGAAGCCCTTTGCTTGCTAAGTAATCAGCAATTTCTGTTGCATTAGAGAAGTCTTGTTTTACGGCTTGCCCCATTTTTTCTTTATTTACAGTCATTGTTTCTAGCATACCAGCCATAATGTGCAGGCAGCCTTCCACTGTCTTCACCGTATCAAACATTCCTTCTTTATCCTCTTGCAAATCTTTATTATAAGCAAGCGGTAAACCTTTCATTACCGTTAATAAACTAAATAGGTTGCCGTATACTCTTCCTGTTTTACCACGAATAAGTTCAGCCATATCAGGATTTTTCTTTTGCGGCATAATGCTGCTTCCTGTTGCATATTGATCGCTCATTTCAATAAATTGAAACTCCTGACTACTCCATAAAATGAGTTCTTCACAAAAGCGAGATAAATGCATCATTAATATGGATGAATTGCTAAGAAACTCTAATATGAAATCACGGTCACTTACCGCATCTAAGCTATTTTCATAGATTCCTTCAAAGCCGAGAAGCTCCGCACTATACGCACGGTCAATCGGAAATGTCGTCCCTGCAAGAGCACCTGCGCCAAGCGGAGAAATATTAATACGCCCCAGTGAATCCTCATAACGATTTACATCGCGCTCTAACATCCAAAAATATGCAAGTACATGATGAGCGAACGAAATTGGCTGTGCACGTTGTAAATGTGTATATCCCGGCATAATCGTTTCAATATTCTCTTCTGCTTGATGAACAAGAACCTTCTGCAACTTCTTCGCAGCCTTTATGATGGCCTGCACTTTTTCCTTTAAATATAAGTGCATATCTGTAGCAACTTGATCGTTACGACTTCGGCCTGTATGAAGCTTGCCCCCTACTTCACCGATTTTTTCAATTAACATCTTTTCAATATTTAAATGAATATCCTCAGCTTGGACAGAAAACGCAAGCTTATTTTCTTTTGCTTCATCTAGTAAATGTTGTAAACCTTCTTTTATTTTCTCTGCTTCTTCTTTTGTTACAATTCCCTGTTTCGCCAGCATCGTAATATGCGCAATACTACCTTCAATATCTTGATTCGCTAATTGCTGGTCAAAGGAGATGGAAGCTCCAAACTCCTCGACCCATTCTTCTGCTTCTGCTGTAAAGCGCCCTCCCCAAAGTTTGCTCACGCTTCCACCTTCTTTTGATTCACTTGGCTGTATACTTTTGTTGGAAGACCAAATAAAGAAATAAAGCCAACTGCTGCATCATGGTTAAATTCATCATCCACTGTATATGTCGCTAATTTTTCATCATATAGAGAGTATTCTGATTTACGTCCTTCTACAATTGCATGACCTTTAAACAATTTCACACGTACTGTGCCTGTTACGGATTTTTGCGTTTCTTGTAAGAAAGCAGCAAGTGCTTGTTTTAAAGGTGAGAACCATAAACCGTTATAAATTAATTCTGTTAATTTTTGTTCAATCATCGGTTTAAAATGAGCGACTTCTTTTACAAGTGTTAAATCTTCTAATTCTTTATGCGCTGTAAGTAATGTCATTGCCGCTGGGCATTCATACACTTCACGTGATTTAATCCCAACAAGACGATTTTCTACATGGTCGATACGTCCAACCCCATGCTTTCCAGCGAGGGAGTTTAATGTTTTAATCAGTTCTGAAAGTGAATAAGCCGTACCATTCAACGTCGTTGGTACACCTGCTTCAAAACCAATTTCTACAAACTCTGGTTTATTCGGTGTATCTTCTAGTGCTAATGTCATTTCATATGCATCTTCTGGGGGTGCTGCCCATGGATCTTCTAAAATTCCACATTCATTACTACGTCCCCATAAGTTTTGGTCAATGGAAAACGGACTATCTAAATTGATTGGAATTGGTACATCATTTTCTTTTGCATACGTAATTTCTTCTTCACGTGACCATTTCCATTCACGTACCGGCGCAATCACTTCTAAATATGGATTTAATGCTTGAATAGAAACTTCAAAACGAACTTGGTCGTTCCCTTTTCCTGTACATCCATGTGCAACAGCACTTGCCCCTTCCTGCTCCGCGATTTCTACTAGTTTTTTCGCAATTAACGGACGTGATAATGCTGAAACAAGTGGATATTTCCCTTCGTATAACGTATGACCTTGCAATGCCATCAATGCATATTCATTCGCGAATTCTTCCTGCACATCAATCATATAAGATTTAATAGCACCTACTGAAATTGCTTTTTCTTTTACAAATTCTAAATCTTTACCTTCCCCTAAATCTAAGCAAAGCGCAATAATATCGTAATTTTTCTCTTGTAACCATTTAATTGCAACGGAAGTATCCAGACCTCCAGAATATGCTAGAACAACTTTTTTCTTCTCCATTTTCATATCCCCCTAAAGAATAAATATTCATTATCATTAATATTAATTCAAACTTTAACACCTTTCACAAAATGAATCAAGGGATATTAGCAAAAAAAATTCTAACAATTCCATCGAACTTCTTTCTTTTTTTCGATACAATGGAAACAGAAAATGGGGGTGTCTATATGGAACAATATTTTATATACGATGAACACCTAGGAATAGAAGTACCTGACTTACAAGTAGAATGGGAAGATATCCCTGAAAAAATGCAGCATGCTATTTTATTAAAGTGGGAACAAATTCGCGGAAAAATACCTGATCGTATAAAAGAACTTGAATATCATATTAATCAAAAACAACATCGTTTAAATAACGAAGAAAACTTTGAAATTTCCTGTAGCCTCAATTCTGAAATCGCTGATCTTGCCTCCATCATTAACGATTTATGGCTTTGGTATCGCCTTACTCAAAATGTATCTGAGGGGAAAGCGCATCAATAATAAGCCAAATAAAAAAGCATCTACAAATAGATGCTTTTTTAATAGTAATTCCATCCCTTTTCATATAGGTCTAATAAATTGGGCTCATTCAAACGGTTAACCGGTAATTCAATTACCTCCCCATTCTTTGTGATTATCTCATCTTCATCTTTCCCAAATTGAAATAGAGATGGAATCATTTCTTCTGCCAAATATTCCGTATCTACAGTAAGCTTCATACTATTTATTTTAAATTGTTCTCTAGACGCAATTGTAAATCCCCAATTTCCAAATGAAGGGATATCTAAATGATAATTTTTTGCATATAGTCCTGTAGATTTTACTGTCTTACTAATTGTCCAAAAAGCTTCTGTTGCAAATACTGGTGACGTAGATTGGATGGAAACAAATCCTTCCTGAGATAAATGATTTCTAACAAGACTGTAAAATTCCCATGTGTAAAGTTTATTCAGTGCCTCATTATTGGGATCGGGTAAATCAATGATGATTACATCATAAAAATCATTCGTTTGTTTTAAAAAGTTGAATGCATCATCATTAACAAAATTCATTTTACTAGAACGAAATGAATTTTGATTTAATCGTAGTAAATGAGGATTTTCTTTAGCTAGCTTAATCATCTCTGGATCTAAATCAACTAAAGTAATTCTTTTTACCTCTTTGTATTTTAAAATCTCTCTCGTCGCTAAACCATCTCCCCCGCCTAATACTAAAACATTTTGTTTTTTAGGAGCGAGAGACATCGGAATATGTACTAAAGCTTCATGGTATCTATGTTCATCAGCCTCTGAGAATTGCAGCTGTCCGTTTTGGTATAACCGTACATCTCCAGGGCCTTTCGTCATAATAATTTTTTGATATTTTGTTTGCTTTTTTAATACAACCGGATCTCGATATAACTTATTTTCTAATGTATACGCATATCTTTCTCCAAACAGAAAACCCAGTGCTATTATAATCGTTAAAATCATGCCAGTAACTCGTAAGTAAACATGATTCATTTCTTTTTTAAAGACAAAGCTTAACCATACCGCAACAAGGATATTGATGAGCGCAATGAAAAAGGCTGTCTTAATAAGACCTAACATTGGTCTCAATAATAAAGCAAACGTCACGGTTCCGATTAAACTGCCCGCATAATCAAAGAAAAGCACTTTTGCAGTAGATTCCTTTAAATCAGCATTAATTTCTTCTGATTTCCGAATTAAAAGCGGTAATTCTAAACCAGTTAAATAACCTGTGACAACAATAATGGAATATAAGATAATTTTAGCTGTCCCGTCACCAAAGTGAGCTTGCATAAAGAAAACCATAAAAATAGAAAATCCACCAATAATGGCAATAAGGTATTCTGTTACAATAAACGTCGATAATAAGTGACGATGAAATTTTTCACTATGCATCGCTCCAATACCCATGCCACTTAAAAAGAGCCCTATCGTTAAACAATAAAAAAGCGTAGAATCCCCAAACAAATATCCACCTGCTGCTCCATATAAAACCTGATATACAATGCCACAAATTGATACAATCCCTGATGAAGTGAAGATTCTTCTTTTCTGAATCGATTTTTCCTTTTCTGTCATACCTGCACTCCTTTAATAAAGTAGAACTTCCACCAGTGAAGGCCCCGCTGATGGAAAGTCCGCTCCAATCAGGCTTTAACGGGCAGTTATCTTCCACCTATATTCCTCGCTCTCTCTGAATATTGAGGTGAGATACTTACCGTCCGATAAAACGAGATAAACTCTTTTCATTTAATCAGAATAAAATATATTTTCATTGTTTCATAGAAAAAAGAACCTGCGCTGGCAAGTTCTTCTACGAAATAGCTCCCGATGTTATTAATGCTATTGCTAAGGAAATACTTGCAGCGATAATTCCTACCGCAACATTTCCACTTTCAATTTCTTTATCAACACGAACGCGCGGAGTGAGAAACTCAAAGATAAAATAACCAATTAGCATAAGTACAAAACCAATAACACCCCAAATTGCCGCACCAAGAAGAGAATCATTCGTAGCAATAGCTGATTTCATAATTAACGTAATCCCTATTATTTTTCCAAAAAACTGAATGGCAACAGCTTTATTTCCTTTTAGTAACTGCTCCCGATCATTATACGGTGTAATCATTTCAAAAATAAACATACAAATGATTGTTACACCTAATAAAACAACAAAATAAAGAAGCGTATGTAATACTTCTTGTACATCTAAAATTTCATTAAACATAAACCATATCCCCCTATTTCCCTGTTCCTGGGCCACCGCCACGAACTGTACTCCCGCTTCGTATGGAGCCGCTCTCTGATGATTTTTTTTCAATGTTCACTGAAAAGCCTCTACCGCCAGATCCTGAAGAACTCGAGCCTTCTTCCTCTTGGAAATTAGCAGGATTATTGCTAAAAGCACTTACGTATCCTCTGTAACCACTTCTTTTTTTCTTATTATCAAAATCTGCTTTATTCCAACCATAAAGCGTAGCAGCAACACCTAATACACCCATTGTTTCAAGTAAAGAGAAATCATAACTATTTTCAGCAAAATCTTCATTTGCTACCTCAACAACTGTATGATTTGAATTTATTGGATCCTGAGTGATTTGGATAAATTCTTCATTGGAACTTTCAGGATACAGAATAAACATTTCTGTATCACTTTCTTTCGAAACATACTTTGGCTTTTCATTAGCAATAATTTCTTGCGCCACTTCTTTTACAGTTTTGTTTTCCACTGTGTAGACCTGAGCACTATCACCTAAATCATTTTCCATTGTTTCAATGTGCTCATAGTTAGATGAGACAAACCCATCTGTACTACAAGCTGTTAAAATTAATAGTAACGATGAGATAATCAAAAAAATTTTTTTCATTGTGAACGATATTACCCCCTGTAGTAAATTACGTTTTCAATTATAATTGGGTTATATAGGAAAAACCACTAAAATATGATATCGCTACAAAAAATCCTTCCTGCTTACGAGAAATACGTTTCATTTCATTTTTTATCCCGCATTAACGGGCAGTAAGACCCCCACCTCAAAATTCAGCAAAAGCAAAGAAGTTAGGCGGGGGATGAACTGCCCGTAAAATCCCGATTGGTGAGGGCTGATAATCAATGGGGGATGAAGAACCTCCCACTGATTAAAGTTTCACTTTATAACAAGCTTTGCAATATACTTCTTGTGCTGATTTAGCCAAGCATACATCAAACGGTCCAACTAACAAGTTCTTCTTCATATTGAATCTTTCTCTGGCAAGCAGAACACTTCAATTCTTTTCTTTTAAACATATCCTTGAACATGCTATATTCTTCCCCTCCATCAATCTATATTAATATCATCTCATAAAGATTTACTTTTGTGAAAAATTCACATTTCATGTCCTCTTTTTCATATACTAATGAAAAAAGTTTGTAAGAAAAACACTACTCTAACGGAGGTAGAATCTTATGAAAGCTTTATTTATTATCATTTTAACTCTTCTTAGTGTCATTAGTTGGGATGCTTTCTTCAAAGAGAAAGATGATACCCCAAAAACGGACGATTAAACTTCAATGATTCTTTCCATCACTTATTGGACAAACCCTTAGAACCATTTTCCAATTTCTAAACAACTAGGACTATCCTACAAAAACATTTAAGAATAACAGCATGCTTCTTGTAAATCGACAAATTCTGTAGTTTTTCTCCGGTTATTGTCGGTTTACATCCGCATACATTTTTTGAAAGTATGATATAATAATATAAAATCTTTTACAGAAAGGATTTAGATATCATGATCGCTCGAAGGAGCATGTGGCATCGAATTGACGAATCTTACACGTAGCGTACTTTTTCAGCTCAGATCCTTTAGTCTAGCGAAAAAAATACGAGAGTGGGGAAATTATGATTGCCCGAAGGATAATTTGGCAACGAAAAGACTCTTCTTACACATAGCGTTTTGTTTAAGTCGCATTGATCATTGCTAAACAAAACAAAGAAGAGGGCAGGATTGCTAAATAACAAATCCTACTCCACGTTTTGTTTAGTCGTTTTTAGGCTTAAACTAAAACGAAAGTAGGGAGAATTGATGGACGAGAGGATTATTCGTTATTTCTTCAGCGATATATAGCGTAGTTAGTTTGATGTAAACTAACTGAAAGCTATAAGGCTCGTAGTTAGTTTACAAGACGAAAAGAACTACTAACTACGGAAAGAAGGAATAACGATGAGGAACATCCAAAGTCGACAAATTATTAAAGAAATTTTTATGGTTTTAATCGGTTCATTTATCCTATCTGCAGCACTATATCACATTCATTTTCAAAACCACTTAACAGAAGGTGGCTTTGTAGGAATCGCGCTATTTATACAAAACTTTTTTGATATTTCACCGTCAATTTCAACTGTATTGATGGATATCCCGATCATTTTACTATGCGCTACATTTTTAGGTAAAAAGATGGTTGGTTATTCATTTATGGGTTCAATTTCATTCGGAGTGTTTTATTCTTTAATGGAAAACTATTCTCCATTCACGGTAGATTTATCAAATCATTTATGGATAGCCGCAGTATTGGGCGGTGTGCTAGCTGGTATTGGACTCGGTTTTATATTGCGATTTGGTGGTGCAACCGGCGGCGACGATATTTTAACAATTGTACTAAGTAAAAGAACTCGCTTTACAATTGGTCAGATTTTCTTCGTCTTTGATGCGATCGTGCTTGCACTTTCATTATATTATTTAACTTGGACAGAAATTGCTTTTACTATTCTTTCAATTGCCCTACAGGCAAAGACGCTCGATTTAATTTATTATCCAGCAAAAGAAAAGAAAACAGTATCTATTCCAATGTCAAAACAACATGCAACAAACTAAAAAGCGAAAGGCTCCGGCCTCTCGCTTTTTTATGCTCTTTTTTCTTTTTCTACTATGTAACGCACTTGATAAAACCTGTTTGCAAACTCTGTTACATTCCGTGTTAAACGATAATTCACCGTAGAACCAATTGCAATTCCTAACACAGGAATGCCTTGAAATAGTTTATGGCGAAGCGCATAAATAGAAAAAGTCTTCAAAATTTGTTTTAACACAACTTCTGTAGAAGCTGGTTTTAATACTTCTTCTTCTCCTTCATAAAAGAACGAATCTTCTTGTTCTAGTTCTTGAAGTAAGTTATACCAAGCATATTGCTGGAGCCTTGTTGGTAACAATGCCGCATGGAATACCTTTAAAGCGAGCATCATTTCATAAGGCTTGTTCACATCATGACCAAACGATGTTGCAATAAGCTGAACCGCCTTTACATTTAATGCAATCATGACAGGAAAGTCAGCTGTTAATAATAACAAACCACCTACTCCGGTTGTACCTCCCTGTACGAAAGAATATAAACGATGACGCGCCGTCTGCTGCTCTGCTATGTATGTTAATTGATCAATGGATAATGCTTTCAATTCTTCCAGCTGCTCAACCGATTCATCAAACAACCGTGCTGTTCCTAAAATACGATTTCTTGCATCAAGCTGTGATTGTGAACTTTGAATCAATGCATGGAGATGGAATAACCATCCGTCTACTTTCGCAAAAAACTCTTTTCGCTTTTTCTCAGGAAACTTTGCAACAGTACTATGCAACCACTTATCAAATACCTTTTGAAAATCGGTAGGCTCCTGTTCTAATAATTTAATTTCCCAATTTTTAACATCTTGTAAAATGGCTTGTTCTCGCTTTGATCGCATCGTAACAACCACCTCGCTCAATTTTTTTCTATTGTAACATATTTCCGGTTTTTCTTTGTAAATCTGATAAGCTAAACATATATTTATCCAGTACATGGGAGGTTACTATATGTACCCACGCGCAAAGGCATTTGGAATTGTACTTCACAACGAACGAATTCTCGTTCAAGAGTATCTTACGGAAAGTGAAACGTATTACAGACCACTCGGCGGTTCTATTGAATTTGGAGAGAAATCAGATGAAACAGTGATTCGTGAATTTAAGGAAGAACTTAATGAACAAGTAGAAATTACAACTTACTTAGGATGTCTTGAAAATATCTTTTACGCAAACGAAGAAATCGGCCATGAGATCATTCAATTGTATTCTCTTCATTTTGTAGATACATCGCTTTATGAGATCAAAACAATTCCTATTATAGACGGAGAACCCAATACATATGCGACGTGGATTCCGATTACAGCATTTCTGAATCAAGAAAAAGTATTGTATCCAAATGGACTAACGAAATTTGTTGCCACAAAAAGAAAAGACGGAATCCTATAGGATCCCGTCTTTTTTACATATATTAACCAAGGTTTCCAAGACGTAATACGTCACGAGCAATCATAACTTCTTCGTCAGTTGGAATTACGATAATTTTTACTGGAGAGTGTGGGAAGCTGATGAATGCTTCTTCGCCATGAATGTTGTTACGTTTTGGATCGAAGTATACTCCCATAAACTCAAGGCCTTCTAATACACGCTCACGAATTAGAGCACTGTTTTCTCCAATACCAGCTGTAAAGATGATTGCGTCTACACCTTTCATACGAGCTGCATAAGAACCGATATATTTATGAATACGCTCTACGAATACATCTAACGCTACTTCTGCACGGTGGTTTCCTTCTTTTTCCGCTTGTTCGATGTCACGTAAGTCACTAGAGAATCCAGAAAGGCCTAGCATACCACTTTTCTTGTTTAATACGTTCAGAACTTCTTCTACAGATTGTCCTGTTTTTTGCATGATGTATGGAATTAACGCAGGGTCAAGGTTACCAGAACGTGTACCCATTGTTACACCAGCAAGTGGAGTGAAGCCCATAGAAGTATCAATAGATTTTCCACCTTCTACAGCTGCAATACTTGCACCGTTACCTAAGTGGCAAGAAAGTAAACGTAAGCTTTCAAGTGGACGACCTAATAATTCAGCTGCACGCTGTGTTACATATTTATGAGAAGTTCCGTGGAAACCGTATTTACGGATGCCGTATTTCTCATAGTATTCATATGGTAAGCTGTATAAGAAAGATTCTTCCGGCATTGTTTGATGGAATGCTGTATCGAATACTGCAACTGCTGGTACGTTCGGAAGTACTGCTTGGAACGCTTTAATACCAACAACGTGTGCTGGATTATGAAGTGGTGCTAATTCGCTTAAATTTTCAATTTCCGCTAATACTTCGTCAGTAATTAAAGCAGAATCATCAAATTTTTCACCGCCGTGTACAACGCGGTGACCGATACCGCTAATCTCATCAAGAGATTTTACGATTCCGTTTTCAGTTAATTTGTTAAGTAATATATTAACTGCTACTCCATGATCTGGTATACTTGTTACTTCTGTTTGTTTTTCACCGTTCACAGTAATTGTGAAGATACTATCTTCTAAACCGATACGTTCTACTAAACCTTTTGTTAGTACTGTTTCACTTGGCATTTCAAATAATTGGAATTTCAAGGAAGAGCTTCCTGCATTAATCGCGATGATTTTTGACATCTAGTCTTTCGCCCCTTTTTTCTCTTGGTAGTTGTGTGGATAAGACCACAAACCGCTCGATTTTATCTGATTAAATGTACCAAAGATGAAAACGTTTCATCCCCAGTAAATTTTATACTCACGAATTTAATTTAAACATCGTACGACATATATTTCAAGTGAAAAAATTGTAACACCAAGAAAAAATATATATTACAGATTTCAAAAAAATTCAGTTTTATCTTGTATATATTTAAAATTATTACGCACAATACAAAACTGTACTATATCTAAGAATAATTCTGTTACACACATTACGATTTATGAGTTGCAAACCAACTGTTCAATTGAGCCATCATATTCTCCATTGCTTTCATATTGGAAAACTTAGGTAATTCCACTAATAACGCTTGTTTTGGCATCACTACATTTGGACCTTTCTTTTGGAGAACAAATATACTTTTTGCATTTTTCTCGTTTTTAAACATGGAAACAGGAAGCTGTAATAATCCTTGAATATAGCTTGTTTCTTTAATAAAAGCATGTAGTTTTGGTGCTTGATCACTTTCAAAGATGAAGTTTGGTACTAAGAAGAATAAATAGCCACCTTCTTTTGTATGTTTTACACTTTGTTCAATAAAAAGATGGTGTGCATAAGACATTCCTTCATCTGCTTTTAAAGTATATTCACTTGCACCGATTTCGTTTGGATAAAACCCGATTGGTAAATCACAAACAACCACATCAACTGGATCAATATATAGCGGCGCTAACCCATCTTGATTAAAGAACTCAATTGCTTGCTTTTGTAAATTTGCATTCACTAAAGCAAGCCTAACGAGTAAGTCATCCACTTCTACACCAAATCCACTTATCGTTGTCCCTTCTTGAGCACCATTAAAGATTGTTGTCATTAAGTTTCCTGTTCCAATAGCAGGATCTAACACCGTGATTTCTTTTTGACCCTTCATAAATTTGTGGAACAAGTAGTTCATAAACATCCCAACTGCATCAGGCGTCATTTCATGATTGGCTTGTATGCCATCTTTCATTCCTTTTAAAATGGCAAGCTGAAATGCTTTGCGAAGTTCCTCGCTTTTATATTTTTCTTCATTAAACTTACTATATTCACGATTCAACCGTTCAATTGTTGATTCAGATAATCCCTCTTGCAGAACCGCTCCTTCAAACAGGTTATCCCCTGTTTCCACAAGCGCTTCTAAATATGTTACATCTAATTCTTTACGTAAAATTACGGTAGAAGAATCAAAAATAGAAAATAATGTTTCTACTGTCTGACTCACATACACTCCTCCTTCTGTCAATTACACATAACTTATATCATACCATAAAGTGAAACTTTAATCAGTGGGGAGGTTTCTTCATCCCCACTGATTATTAGCCCTCACCAATCGGGCATTAACGGGCAGTTTATCTCCCAACTAGCTTCTTTGTGCTACTGCACCTTAAGGTAGGAGATTTACTGCCCGTTAATGCGGGGTAATCTAATTTTTTCCCAAAAGAAAAAGCAGCCTCTATGTCATGAGACCGCTAAATTATATCGACGCTTTTTCAAATATATCGACCGTTCGACAATATACAACACGCCTGACAAGAAAAAACGACCTCTATAAGAGATCGTCTTCATTACTTCGCAGCTTTTGCTGCTTCTAATGCTGCTTCATAATTTGGATGGCTCGTACCTTCGCTTACGTATTCTACGTAAACTACTTTGTCGTTGCTGTCTACTACGAATACTGCACGAGCAAGTAAACGAAGCTCTTTCATTACTACGCCGTAAGCTTCACCGAATGAAAGGTCACGGTGATCAGAAAGTGTTGCTACGTTTTCTAAGCCGTTTGCTGCACACCAGCGTTTTTGAGCGAATGGTAAGTCCACACTAATTGTTAGTACTTTTGCGTTCTCAATACCAGCTGCATCTTGGTTAAAACGACGAGTTTGTGCATCGCACACACCTGTATCGATAGATGGTACAACACTAATTAATTTTACTTCACCTTTGTATGTTTCTAAACTTACTGGAGATAAGTCATTTGCTAATACTTGGAAGTTTGGCGCTTGATCGCCAACTTTAACTTCTGTTCCAACTAAAGTGATTGGGTTACCTTTAAAAGTTACGTTTGCCACTTGAAAATCCTCCCTTATTTAAACAAAATATGTACACTGTAAATGATAGTTTGTCCCTATACAGAATGCAAACAAAATCGCTTTATTTACAAAAAAAATAAAGAAGCTAATCAATCGATTAGCTTCTTTTCGCTGTTAGATTTCAAATTCTGGTTCATCGCCTTTTCGCTTCTCCATCATTTCCTTCACTTTATCAACAGCTTGTGGTGCTAACTCAATGATCTTATCAATCACATGTGTCTGTTTATCTAAATGTAACACTTTTACGCCTTGTCCATTTATAACGAGAAAAGCGACAGGGTTAATTGAAACACCGCCACCACTCCCGCCTCCAAATGGATGACGACCAGAGCTCTCTACTTTTCCAAATTCGCTCCCACCAGCAGCAAATCCAAAGCTTACTTTAGAAACCGTTAAAATGACGCTTCCATCCGCCGCTTTAATCGGATCACCGATAATTGTATTTACATCAGTCATTTGTTTTAAATGCTGCATCGCAGTTGTCATTAAACCTTGAATTGGATGATCCATTCTATTATCCCCCTTATGTTTGAACAGATTTTTCTGTTATACCAGATCTTTGTTTTCTCATAAAATAAAGTAACTTCACTCCTGCCACTGCGGCACGATATATACGAAAGGAAGCTGTTAACTCACACCTTGATGCGAATCCCTTCCCTTGAAAAACAGGTGTAATCTCAAAATCCGGTATATCAATAACATGTGTATATTGTCCCAAGATCCCTGCAGCCATTCCTTTTGTCCCCCATGCATACCCGGTGACAATTCCAGTACTAGCCGCATCGCCTGTTCCAATTTGTGAATGCCATTTCCAACTATTGATTTTCACTTTTTTAAGAAAACCTTTAAGGATAGTATGGATCTCTTGAAGCTTTTTTATCAGTTCCCCAATACTATCAAGTTGTGCCATGATTTTATTTTCCATACCGCCATCTTTCTCTGCCTTTTCGATTTTTTGTTCAG
Organism: Bacillus cereus group sp. N21; assembly: GCF_016483395.1. Taxonomy (NCBI): domain Bacteria; kingdom Bacillati; phylum Bacillota; class Bacilli; order Caryophanales; family Bacillaceae; genus Bacillus; species Bacillus cereus group sp. N21. The sequence continues at coordinate 87,542 of NZ_JAEHBX010000014.1, read as the reverse complement.
TCTTTTTTTGCTGTTTTTCCATTCTTTCCAGCACATCAAATGTATATCGAATCATCCATATCTTCACTTGAAATAAACATTGTTTCTCTATTTCTGAATATAAAAATGTCACTTTCAGCGATATTTTCGACAATAGTATAAGTAAAATGAGCAAGAGAAGAATGCCAATTCCAATTACAAGCCACTTCATTCGTACCATCCTTTCACTCCACATCCATTATCGACAGGTTCAAACAGGATTAAACAAGTAATGATGAAATTGAATATAAAAATTTTTCTAAAAACAAAGAGGACTTTTGACATTTTATATCGAAATATACTATTTGAGCATACCATCAGATTTTTTTCTAATGGCGCACAAAGCTAAATTTTACTGCAATGGAGGGATACAGAATGGCAGATCGTCGCAATTTATTTTTCTTTTATGGTGATGACAAAACAACACTTGTCGAAAAAATGAAGCCTATATATCGTATTTTAGAGGAAAATGGATTTACCATATTAGATCATCCAAAAAATGCAAACGCTATCGTCAGTGTCGGAGATGATGGAACCTTCTTACAAGCCGTTCGTAAAACAGGCTTTAGAGAAGATTGCTTATATGCAGGTATTTCTACGAAAGATGAAATTTCTTTCTACTGTGATTTCCATATTGACCATGTCGATACAGCCCTTCAAGAAATTACACAAAATGAAATTGAAGTGCGAAAATATCCAACAATCCAAATAGATGTTGATCAAGATACATCTTTCCATTGTTTAAATGAGTTTTCTTTACGCTCTAGTATCATTAAAACATTTGTAGTGGATGTGCATGTTGATGATTTATATTTCGAGACATTTAGAGGAGACGGTCTAGTTATTTCTACACCGACAGGAAGTACAGCTTATAATAAGTCATTGCATGGTGCAGTTGTTGACCCATTAATTCCATGCTTCCAAATAAGCGAACTTGCTTCTTTAAATAACAACACATACCGTACACTTGGATCACCATTCATCTTAAATCATGAACGAACATTAACATTAAAGCTTACTCCGGACGGTAATGATTATCCTGTTATGGGAATGGATAACGAAGCACTTAGCATTAAACAAGTTGAAAAAGCAGTTGTTCGCTTAAGTGATAAACAAATTAAAACAGTAAAACTAAAAAATAATTCGTTCTGGGAAAAAGTACAGAGAACATTTTTATAGAAAAAAGAGTGCTGAGGGGGTTCCCAGCACTCTTTTTTCATGATTTACATGTCGTTTTTTTGCAGAAACATTCATATCTTGTGTCGAAACACCAATATTATTTCTGATATACAATTCGACCATCTATTATAGTTACAGTAACTTGAATATCCTTTATTTCCTCTGCTTCAACTTCAAATATATCACGATCTATGATAGTAAAATCGGCTTCATATCCTTTAACAATTTTACCACGCTTATTTTCCTTACCAATCGCATAAGCACTTCCAGTCGTAAATAAGGAAACTGCTTCATATACCGTTAATCTCTCTTCAGGTATGTAACATGTTCCATCAATAAAACTTCGCCGCGTGACTGCACTATAGATTCCTAAAAACGGATTTACTTGTTCAATTGGCGCGTCTGATCCACCGCAACAATGTAATCCCACGCCGAGTAATGTTTTCCATGCATAGGCATACTGAAGACGATGCTCCCCTAACTTTTCAATGACTGAGGGAAAATCAGATGAGACAAATACTGGCTGAATATCAATGATCGCTTGTAAGTTCTTCATACGTTCAATTAAATCTTCACGAGCAAGCTGACAATGAATAATACGATCACGCAGTCCCTCTGCCGGAGGATATAACTCCAGTGCATCAATTACATATTCAAGGGATAAATCACCGATTGTATGAATCGCAACTGGCATCCGTAAATTACGTGCTTTCTTCACTAATCCCGCGAGCTCTTCACGAGAAAAAATAGCTACTCCATTTGTTTCCTTCGCATCTTCATATGGCTCGCTTAATAGTGCTGTTCGTCCGCCAAAAGAACCATCAGAAAAAATCTTCATCGCTCCAAATTCAATATAATGCTCATTTTCATATTCTTTTCGTTCATCTGCCACTTCATGATGAACGAGTAAATGTGCTTTAAAAGGCATTTCCTTTATTACGTGTAAAAATGCATTATACGTTTTTTGAAAACCACCGTAATAATTTAAGTCTTCTGTATGCCCACCTACTAATCCATATTTCCAGCAATCTTGAATGGCTGTTTGTAGCGCTCTTTGCAAATAAGCTTCATCAATTTCCGGCTGGACATGCTTAATTAATTCTTGCGCTTGTTCATACAACAGGCCTGTTAGTTCTCCGGATACTCCACGCCCAATCTTTCCACCTTTTGGGTCTGACGTTTCTGCTGTTATATTTGCTTTTTCGAGTATGTAAGAATTCACCCATGTCACATGACGACAAACACGCTTTAATAAAATGGGATGCTCCTTAGAAATGGCATCTAAATCACGAACGTGGACGCTTTTGGTATCTGTGAAATTATTTTCATTCCAGCCTTCGCCAATAATCCATGTACCTAATCTTGTTTCTTTCACTCGTTCAGCTACAAGCTCAATCATTTCCTTATAAGACGTACAAGCGGATAAGTCTAAACGGAGCAGTCGTTCTCCATGCCCAATAAGATGCATATGACTATCCACAAGGCCTGGAATCATCGTTCTCCCCTCTAGATTCCGCACCTTCTCAGACTCATAACGACTCTCTAAGTCCTTTTTATTACCCGTATCTATAATCACCCCATCTTCTACATAAACAGCTTCAACCATTTCGTTCTCTTCATTCATTGTATAAATATGTCCGCCGAACCAAATCTCCCCCATCTTCTCACCCCTTTTCTTTTAGTCTACGAAATTTAAGTGTAGAAAAAAAGCACCACTGTACAAACATGGTGCTTTTCCAAAAATTAATTATGATCAGCTGGAACTGTTGATACTTGCCATTCTACATCAAATTTATCTTTTACTTGCCCATACGCCGGGCTCCAGAAAGTTTCTTGAATTGGCATGATTACTTGACCACCATCTTGCAATTTTTCAAATACTTCTTTTGCTTTTTCTGCATCACTTAATCTAATAGCTACAGTTACTTGTGATCCAATTTGGTACGGTTGTCCTGGGAATGTATCAGAAATCATAAGGTCCGTATTACCGACTTTTAAATGTGCATGTAAAACGCGGTCTTTCACTTCATCTGGAACAGTGAATTCTGGATTTTCAGGCATTTCTCCAAAAGTCTGAATGACTTCAACTTTTGCATCCAATGCATGTTCATAAAACTTCACTGCTTCTTGTCCATTACCATCCAAAACTAAATACGGATTAATACCTAAAATCATAAAAGGCACCTCTTTTTCCAATTTTTTAGTAGTCATTTCACACCACAAACAGAACGTACGTTCCTATAAATGATATCATAATCTTACATGTACTTGCAACAATCTAATTCCATTTTTTCTTACTTTAGCCCTAATCCCATTTCTTGTTTTCTAAGTTCGACGCGTCTAATTTTTCCGGAAATTGTTTTTGGTAGTTCGTCTACAAATTCAATTTTGCGAGGGTATTTATATGGTGCTGTTAATTCTTTAACATGTTCTTGAAGTAAAGGAATCAGTGTGTCTTCTTTTTCTTGTACATTTTCTCTTAAAACGATAAATGCCTTTACGACACTTCCGCGGATTTCATCTGGACTTGCCACAACAGCACACTCTCTTACATACGGATGTTTCACAAGTGCATCTTCAACTTCAAATGGTCCAATTGTATAGCCAGAGCTAATGATAATATCATCCCCGCGCCCCTCGAACCAAAAATAGCCTTCTTCGTCTTTTTTCGCTTTATCACCTGTAATATAATAATCACCGCGAAATTGCATAGCTGTCCGCTCATCATCTTTATAATATTGTTTAAAAAGTGCTGGCGTTTCAATATGAACAGCAATATCACCGACTTCTCCTACAGATACAGGTTGTCCTTCTTCATTTACAATATCTACATGATTACCTGGCGTCGGTTTTCCCATTGATCCTGGCTTAATTTCCATTCCTTTCATAACGCCAACGAGCAACGTATTTTCTGTTTGTCCATACCCATCCCTGACTGTAACGTTAAAATGATTTTGAAATGTTTCTATTACCTCTCGGTTCAGTGGCTCTCCTGCAGATACAGCACTATGTAAAGCCGTTAAATTATATTGCTGTAAGTTCTCTACTTTTGCCATTAAACGATATTCTGTCGGCGTACAGCAAAGCACATTCACTTTATTATCATCTAATAATTGCAAATATGTTTTCGGTTCGAATTTACCGTGATATACAAATCCTGTTGCGCCTGAACCGAGTGTTGCTAAAAACGGGCTCCAAATCCATTTTTGCCATCCTGGACTTGCCGTTGCCCATACAACATCATTCTCCTCTATTCCAAGCCAATTCGGAGCGCTTGTACGCAAATGTGCATATGCCCAAGCGTGTGTATGTACAACGCCCTTTGGATTCCCTGTCGTCCCTGATGTATAGGATAAAAAGACCATATCTTCTCGGTCTGTCTTTGCGATTTCTAATTCATCACTTTCTGTTTCTAACACATCTTTTAAATTAATCCAACCATCTACTGACTGCTCGCTCAGTACAAATTTTCGAAGGGACTCCATCATCTCTACATCTTCAAATTGTTCGATATACGGTTCATAACTAACAATTGCCTTTACTTCTCCATGCCGTAAACGATATTCAATATCTTTTTTCCGAAGCATTTCTGAACTTGGAATGACCACAAACCCTGCTTTAATTGCCGCAATGTACGTCATATACGCCTCAATTAAGCGTGGCATCATAATGAGAAGCTTATCCCCTTTTTGCAAACCACTCTTTATAAAAGCGTTTCCAATTTTATTCGCACCTTGTATTAATTCAAGGTATGTAACCTCTCGTCTATTCCCTTCGTCATCTTGCCAAACTAAAGCCAGCTTCTCTTTTTCATTTGTATATTTTTCTATCTCCGCAACTAAGTTATAAGACGTTGGTGCTAACAATTCTTCTCTATTCATAATCTCATCCTCCTTTATCTATGCCTCCCTTATATAATAAAGAATTTTCAGTAAATTTTAAACCTACTTCTTTTGACAAATTTTTTAGTTACTTGTCGACAAAAAGAAGGAGCGGGAAAACCCGCTCCTTCTAAGCCATCGTATATGGGATTATTTGTGGAAACCGCCTAATTGTTGTTCAGCTAGTGAAACTAGACGTTTTGTAATTTCGCCACCAACAGATCCGTTAGCGCGAGATGTTGAATCAGCTCCAAGTTGAACACCGAACTCTTGAGCGATTTCGTATTTCATTTGGTCTAATGCTGATTCAGCACCAGGAACCGCCAATTTATTTGTGCTTCGTGCCATATAGTATCACCTCCTTGTGAGTATAGAGTGTGATAAACCATATGACTTCATACATATCTAATGATGGTAATTTATGGTTTTAGAAAAGATCTTCAAATTGTTCTTCTTCGCTCACTTCTACTGTTTGTAATACCATCTTTTCTGTATTAGCAACAGCTGCTTCAATAAGTGATGTAAAGTCATATTTTGATTCAAAGCGATTTGCTTTTTCACGCTTCGGTTTTGTCGATGGACTTGCTGGTGTGAATACTGTACAGCAGTCTTCATACGGACGAATCGAAATATCATATGTTCCAATTGCATTTGCAACTTTAATAATTTCTAGTTTATCCATCGTAATAAGCGGGCGAATTACTGGATAGTTTGTAACCTCATTAATCGTATGCATACTATCTAACGTTTGGCTCGCTACTTGTCCAAGACTTTCACCCGTTGTTATCGCAAGTGCATTACGCTCCTCTGCAATACGTTCTGTAATACGCATCATCATACGGCGCATAACTGTCATAGAATAACTAGATGGAATTTCCTTATTAATTGTTTTTTGCACTTCAGTAAACGGAACAAGGTGAAGCGTCACACGTTTACAATACTTTGTTAACTCTTGTGCTAAATCAATTACTTTTTGCTTCGCACGCTCACTTGTGAATGGCGGACTATGGAAGTGAACTGCCTCCACTGATACACCGCGCTTCATTGTTAAGAAAGCAGCTACTGGGCTATCGATCCCACCAGAAAGAAGTACCATTACTTTTCCGCCAACGCCAACTGGTAATCCGCCAGCTCCCATGCGCTCATCACACATAATATAGCTATAACCGCTGCGAATTTCTACACGAACATTTACATCTGGATTATGAACATCTACTGTAATGTCTTCTGTATTATCTAAAATATAGCCGCCAATCTCCGGAAGCAACTCCATCGTCTGCATCGGGAAGTGTTTATAAGAACGGTGTACTGTAATTTTAAATGTTTTAACATCGCCTTTTACTTGTAAGAAAGCAGCAAGCGCTCCTTTTTTAATGTCTTCTAATTCTGACGGTACTTTCATTGCTAAGTTAAACTTATGAATACCAAATACATCTTTCAATCTCTCTGTAATCGCCTCATGATCTTCACCATTTAACTGAATGTACATGCGGTCGTGTGTTGCATCGATTTTGATATTTGGGAATTTCTTTAATTTAAATTTAACGTTATCTTTTAACGTGTTTACAAACTTAGAACGGTTTTTTCCTTTTGTCGTCATTTCTCCATAACGAACTAAAATATATTCATATGTCATCATATTTCTTTACCTCATCACTTCATATAATTTTGGCAATGTTTCTTTTATAATTTCTTCAAATTGTGTTACTTCTTCCATCGTATTTTCAGGTGCTAAACTAATGCGAATCGCACTCGCTGCTGCAGCATGCGGTATTCCCATTGATACTAACACACGACTCACTTCATTTGCTTTTGAGGAACAAGCTGATTTGGTTGATACATATACGTCACGTTCTTCTAGAGCATGAACCACTACTTCTGGTTTCAACCCAACGAATGATACATTTAAAATATGCGGCGCAGCATACGCAAGCGATGTATTAATTGTTACATCTTCCATTCCCTTTAAGAAACGTACGAGTTCTGCTTGCAATTTCTGTAAGTGGTCACTCTTTTCTCTCATATGTTCCATTGTCATACGTAGTGCCTTTACCATCGCGACAATACCAGGTAGGTTCTCTGTACCCGAGCGATAACGCAGCTCCTGCTGACCACCTGATAAAATCGGATCTAATCTTACACCATCGCGTACATATAAAAGTCCTGTTCCCTTTACGCTATGAAATTTATGTCCAGATATCGAACAAAGATCAATATGAGAAGCATATAAATCAAGTGGTACTTTTCCAATTCCTTGTACATGATCCACATGGAATCTTATTTTTGGATAGTTCGCTAGCAATTCACCAACTTCAGAAACAGGTTGAATCGCCCCTGTTTCATTATTCACATGGATCATTGAAACAAGGATTGTATCCTCACGAAGCGCTCGTTTTACATTTTCTACTGATACAATACCATGTTCGTTTACAGGTAAATAGGTAACATCAAAGCCGAGCCCTTCTAATTGTTTATATGCTTCAAACACAGACGCGTGTTCAATATTTGTTGTAATAATATGCTTACCACGAGAGCGGTTCTTCATCGCTATTCCTTTAATCGCAAGGTTATTCCCTTCCGTTCCACCCGATGTGAAAATAATCTCGGAAGGCTTAACATGAAGAAGCCCTGCTGCAATCGTTCTCGATTGTGTTAATAAACGCTCCGCTTCTCCCCCGAGCGAATGAATAGAAGAAGGATTCCCAAAATATTTTCCTGCAACCGTTACGTAAGATTGAAGGACTTCTGGATATGGTTTCGTCGTCGCACTATTATCAAAATAGATCATCGTTCTTCCCCTTTCAGCGCTGTCACATCATATAATCATATCACAAATACGTGCAATTACGCTAAACATACTCAAAGGTTCCATTTTTCAATACAGAAGTATACTTCTATATTTTGAAACGAAAAACACTGCTGTATTCCGCTATTCATTATAGCAATATCGCTCTAGAATTTACACAGATCCAGTGCAAAAAAAACAAACCCCTTTTTCATCAAGGGGTTTGTTCATTATCAACAAATTCAGCAATTTTTTGTACAACACCAGGTTCAAGTTGTTCCAAAACAGAAGCTGCTTGTTCTAAAGCTGCATCATATTCATATTCGCGGAACAATCTCTCTGCATTCTCTAAGCTTTGCGCCAAATCCACATCATGACTACGGTAGCGATTACCATATTGGATTAGCTTTTCTACTAAGTACGCTTGTCCAATTAACTCCTGCGTCTTTTCATATACACCGTTTACCATTGTATATGTTTCTTCTAACATACTATTTACAACATTCATATTTAGTGGTTTTAATTCTAACTGTTCATATACACCTTGCATTGCCTCTTGCCCTCTTTGTAAATCTTCCATAATGCTTTCTGGAAGACCTGGTAAGTTAGACTTTTGCATAAAGCGTTTAGCTTCTATGATCATATTACGCATTTCATTTAATTTCTCACGCGCTTCAAATTCTTCTTTACGCATCATTTGCAACATATCTTTATACTCTACATGAAGTACCTTCAATGTTTCACATTGCTCATAAATCTCTTCCAGTTCTTCACGAATAACAGAGAATGCAATATCTTGCTCTGCAACACGTAATTGCAATACTTCAAAGCGTTTCATTAAAATATGCATTTGTTTTTCAATCAACTTTTGTGATTCAATGTCTTTGTCTTGCAGCTGATAGCTTTGTTTCACAAATTGCGTTTCGGATTTTGTCTCAATTGCTTTTTCATGAATTTCCTCTAAATCTTCGTAAATACTAACTGACTTTTTCTCTACATAATGCTTCGCATGTACTTCTTGTTCTAATTGATCATACAACATATCCAAACTCTTTTTTAAGCCTTCTATTTTCTCGTTTACTTCTGTTATATGAAGCTCTTCTAAATCAATCAGACATGTTTGTAGTTGTTTGTTCATATCCCGTACTTCTTTAGGGATTTCTAAATGATTTAATACATACCCTTGTTTTTTCATATCATCGTGACCTTGTAATAAATCATCCAATTGTACCAGTAATGTTGCTTGACACTCCACTAATAAATCAGGAATTTCATGAACGATAATTTCTAAGTTCGCCAATCCATCTTCCAAACTTTTTACAATATCACGTGCCTTTAAATAATCACCGTTTGCCGTTGTCTCGTCAAACTCTTGAAACTTCGCTGATTCTATATCAAGTAACTCTTCAATTTTCTGTTCGGATTGTCCAAACATATGACGATGAGCCAATACATTCTTTTTCATACTACGATATGTATCACGTAAACCTTCAATTTCCGAACTATTTTTCTCATAGCTCTCTAATAATTGCTGTAGCTCATTTAAAATCTCCGTAATGCGGTTATCCGCTTCATCTAAATCACGAATGGATTCACTCATCAAACGCTTTGCTTTTCGGAAGGAAAATTGTGAGGCTGACTTTTGGGCATTTTCTAATGTTTTATCAGCTTTTGGCAGAAGGTTTGCAACAATTTCATCCCATTCTTCACGCCACTTTCCAAACAGTTCCTCTGTTTGTCCAGTCATATTTAAATCCTTAACCCGTTTCAATTCATCTGCAACAGGTTTATCTTTGACTTCTTGTTTCCACTGCTCAAGTGCTTCAATATCTTTATATAAACGATTTCTTATCACGAGCTCTATCATGAGCAGCACTAGAATAGAGCTTACTACGATGATAACGATCGTCAGAATAGAATCCATGTAAAATAGCCTCCTATTATATCTCTTTTTTTGTCCGTTCCGTTTATGAAATGGAAGGCATTATGTATAAAAAGGGAAATCCCCTATATTTAACAACTAACAATGTACTAATCATACCATGTAATGACGTGTTTTTGACCTAGTTTTTTTTAAAATTTCTTGTTTCTTTTGTTGCGTTTGTAATATTCCTTCTAAAAATTTCTCGATTTTCTTTTTCCATACTCCGTTGCATTTATAAACATTTACTGGAAAGACTGTAATAAAGATACATCTTCTCTATGGGATATAAAATAAACCACTCTCGTTAACGTTGGCTCCACATGTATAATACGAATCCCATCTTGCACTGCCTGCTCCACTGCAATTTTTGGCAACAACGTAATACCCAGGCCAGCCCGAACCATCGCAAGCATCGGCTCAGCGTAGGATGTTTCTACGGCGATAGTAGGCGTAACACCTATCCCTTTGAACATTGTCATAATCATTTTTCTAATATCGCAAATTTCCGGATAAATAATAAGTTTTTCATACTGCAAATCTTTTATTTGAATCGTATGTTCATCTTTATAGGCATGTTCATCCGAAACAACACAAACAATATTTTCTCTTCTTACTTCTTTTACAAGCTTTGCTCCTTCCACGATTGAATCAACTAACATTGCGTCAATCTTTCGCTCCCGAAATAATTCCATTAGCACTTTCGTATGTTCAATTTGCCATTCTACTTCATATATTTGTTCTAATGTACCTCTGCATTTTGATATGTAATGAGCAGCTAAGCTCGGCAATACCCCAATTGAAATCTTTTTCTTCTCTTGATACTCTTTCAACTCTCCTTTCACATCATTTATTTGTTCTATAATTGGCTCAATCCGTTTTATAAATAGCTCCCCAGCCTCTGTTAATTCCACTCCTTGTGCAGACCGTTTTAATAACTTGACTCCTAAGTCCGCCTCTAATCTTTGAATTTGTTTACTGAGGGCTGGCTGCGAAATATGCAGAAGTTTACTCGCTTTCGATAAACTTCTTGTATGTTTCACCTCAATAAACGATTGTACTGCTTCAAAATCCATATGATACACACCTCTAACCAAAAGTTATAACCGCTATAAAAAATCAATATTTCCTATCCATAGAAAGCGAGCGCTATACTCATCTCATGCTTATTTTTATGAACTTACTATAATATCGGAATAAAAAGGAGAAAGATACTCGTGAGTAAAAAACAAATGCTACTTGGGTCCCTTTTATGCTTACTTGCCGTAACAGCTTGGGGATTTATGTTTCCTGTTATGGCCAGCGCTCTGCAGTTTATAGATCCATTCTTTTTCACAACAATCCGCTATGGATCCGCAGCTATTATTTTTACTGTTCTTCTCTTCATGATTGAAGGAAAAGTCGCTTTTCACTTAGAAAAACAAGCTCTCCATTTGTTATTTTATGGTACAGTCGGTTTTGCCGGATACGGATTTCTTGTTTTCTATGGACAGCAATTAGCAGGACCTTCAGGGGCTATTCATGCAGCCATGATTCAATCTCTTATGCCGCTGCTTGCTTTACTATTACAATGGATCTTAAAAAATAAAAAACCACAAAACTATACATTTCTTTGTATGCTTTGTGCACTTATCGGTGTTATGCTTGTCATTTCAAAAGGTAATATTCACCTATTATTTGGAGCCGCTAGTCATGTCTCCACAAATCTATTTATGTTATGCGGCGTGATGTGTTGGGTCATTTATACAAATGGTGGTTCCCGTTTTCAAAATTGGTCACCGCTTCGATATACAGCACTTACTTGCTTATTCGGATCCATTTCACTCGTCCTTATTGTGGCTTTGCTAACGTATACAAACTTGATTTCTGTACCGCCTCTCCATACAATCGTCACAGTTCGCTTTGAGCTATTTTATATGTCGATTATCGCAGGAGTTATCGCCGTCTTTTGTTGGAATATGGGCAATCGATATATTTCATCCATTAACGGTATTTTATTTATGAATTTAGTTCCTGTACTGGCACTTATCGGATCGATTTTTCGAGGCTATAAAATTGAAGTAATTGAAGTAATTGGAGCGATGATTACCATTATCGCTTTACTATGCAACAACTTATGGCAACGAAAGCAAGAGCGTATCCAAGAAGAAATCACTTCTTGAAAAACACGCCAAAAAATATCCCCACCTAAAATATGGCGGGGGTATTTTACATATGGACTGCTCTCGGTAACGGATAATACATATGCGTTAAACATAATATTTGTTCCATCCATTGCTCTACTTCTTTCGTATACATTTCCAAAAAGAATGTTTCTGATGGAAACGAATGCAGTACCTCCGATATATATTGTGGATATAAATACGGCATGTTTATCATGCCCTTTAATTGCGTCATAAACATTGTAAAAGACACCTTTTGAAACTCTTGCTGCACTTGCCCCTGCTTAATGATTTGCTCTATATAATATCTTTCTTTAGAAAAATAAACAGTCATCACTTCCCGGATCAACGTTGTATCAATTGAAAGCTCTCGGTAAAAAAACCGAGTAAGTTCCCTATGCTCAAACTGATAGCGTAAAATTCCTCGTACAATTTGATTCATCACTTCTTTAGCTGGCAAATACTCTCTTTGTTCAAATGACCTTTCAATTACCTCGACATATCCTTCTAAAAAATCAGTTATAAGCTGTTCTAATAAACCTTGCTTTCCAGCAAAATAATATGAAATATTAGCCACATTCACATCCGCCCGCTTTGCAATATCTCGCACCGATGTTCCATCGTACCCTTTCGTATAAAACAATGAAATTGCCGCATCAATTACCTTTTGTTTCGTCTGCTTCATGCGCTCACTTCCTCTCACCCTGAACAGCTATAATGTAAATTTCTTGACTTTTAAGACAAATTCCTTTAATTTTCTATCGACAAAGTCATATGAAATACAGCGTATTTTGCTATAATTTTACATTTCTCGATAGAAAGGGTGCCGTTTCCATGTTTACAAAAGAAGGTTATGCAGGATCACGTGAGCAGCAATATGAAACAGTAATCAAACAACTTAATGCATTGTTAACAGGTGAATCAAATGTGGTCGCAAATTTAGCAAATGCTTCTGCTCTTTTAAACCAATTTTTAGAGCGTATTAACTGGGTTGGCTTTTATGTGACAGAAGGAAATCAACTTGTACTCGGGCCATTTCAAGGAATGCCTGCGTGCGTTCGTATTCCATTTGGACGCGGTGTTTGCGGCGTAGCAGCTGAAACAAAAACAACGCAACTTGTTGCAGATGTTCATCAATTTCCAGGGCATATCGCTTGTGACAGCGCTTCTAATTCCGAAATTGTTGTACCGATTATAAAAGAAGGCACCGTCATCGGTGTACTCGATATTGATAGTCCTGAAAAAAATCGTTTCGATGAAGTGGATCAGCACTACTTAGAGAAGTTTGTGGAAACGCTCCTCAAACATATGTAAAAGATGCGAGCCATCTATTTAGTAAATCGATGGCTCATTTTTTCATTCCCCATTCACATGAGAAAATGCATTCGATTACTTCTGGAACGCGTACGCTAAATCCGAGACAATATCCTCCCATGATTCTAATCCAACAGATAAGCGTATTAAATTATCAGAAATGCCCATTTCATGGCGTACTGCCGCTGGAATGACAGCGTGCGTCATCGTTGCTGGATGTTGCACTAACGTCTCTGTGTCACCAAGACTCACCGCAATTGTAATAAATTGCAATTCATTCATGAATGCCTGTGCTTCTTCTTTTCCACCTTTAATCGTAAATGAAATCACACCGCCTCCGCGCTTCATTTGAGACAATGCTATTTCTCCTTCTGGATACCAAACTGCCTCAACACTTTCGTGATTTTTCAAAAAGGCCACGACTTTTTCCGCATTATCACAGTGCCGGTCCATTCGTACAGCTAACGTCTTTAAACCACGCAGCAAAAGCCATGCATCAAAAGGCGCCATAATTCCGCCAATATCTTTTCGAATCGGCCGAATTTGTTCAGTTAGCTCCTTCGTTTTACAAACCATCACACCAGCAACAACATCACCGTGACCGCCAATATATTTTGTAGCACTATGAAGAACAACATCACAGCCGAGTGTAAGAGGCGTTTGTAAATAAGGCGAGCAAAATGTATTATCGACAATGACAAGCAGTTCATTTTGTTTTGCCACTTTAATAACCTTTTCTAAATCGATGAGCTTCATTGTCGGATTAATGGGCGTTTCAACAAATATCAACTTTGTATTTGGACGCATACTTGCCTGAATCTCTTCTTCTGTTTCCATATCACATAATGAATGTGTAATCATAAACTTCTCTTCTAACACTTCTAAAAAACCGTACGTACATCCATACAAACCGTTTGAACAAATGATATGATCTCCAGCACGTAAAAATGCGAGAAGTGTCGCCGAAATTGCGGCCATTCCAGAACCGAACGCTAACGCCGATTCTCCTCCTTCTAAAACAGCCATACGCTCCTCAAACAATTCCACAGTCGGATTTCCAAGTCTTGAATAAATGTAAGATGGGTCCTGCCCAGCGAAACTTGCTTCTCCTTGCTGCGCTGTTTCAAATGTATACGTTGAAGTTTGAAATAGCGGTGGCGTTAAACTCCCTTTATGCATCTTGGAATCATACCCGTGATGAATCAGCGCTGTTTCTATCTGTTTCTTTTTCATACAAACATCCCCCTTATGTTTCTATTTTATGTAAGCGTTTTCTATCTGTTGCTATCCTTTCTTTCATGTTGTTTTAAATTCCTTCTTGTAATTTCCAAACTTTACATGTATAAAACAAAATACGAACTCACTTGACGAAATAAGATTCAAAAGATATAATAGCGTTTGTGTAAAATAAAAAGGCAGCCTTGTAATGTGAGTTTATTGTTTGTATTTTGTTCCTCTTGTGTGAGGTGTATCTCGTAACTCCCTGCTGCTGGAGCGAAGGTACATGAAAACAAAATGCGCATAAATGTCGATTACGTCTGTTTTTATTTTACGAAAATAAAAACACTTAAAGGAGGAGTCAACTATGGCTCGTTATACAGGTCCAGCTTGGAAACTGTCTCGTCGTCTTGGAATCTCTCTAAGCGGCACAGGTAAAGAATTAGAAAAACGCCCTTACGCACCAGGTCCTCACGGTCCTAACCAACGTAAGAAACTTTCAGAATACGGTTTACAATTACAAGAGAAACAAAAACTTCGTCACATGTACGGCATGACTGAGCGTCAATTCCGTCGCACATTTGACCAAGCAGGTAAAATGCCAGGTAAACACGGCGAAAACTTCATGATCCTTCTTGAAGCTCGTCTTGACAACCTAGTTTACCGCATGGGCTTAGCTCGCACTCGTCGTGCAGCTCGCCAATTAGTAAACCACGGTCACATCATGGTTGATGGTGCTCGCGTAGACATCCCATCTTACCGTGTAAAACCTGGTCAAACTATCAGCGTTCGCGAAAAATCTAACAACCTTGTTGTTGTTAAAGAAGCGATCGAAGTTAACAACTTCGTACCAGAATACTTAACTTTCGATGCTGATAAATTAGAAGCTACTTTCACTCGCTTACCAGAGCGCGCTGAATTAGCTGCTGAAATCAACGAAGCGTTAATCGTAGAGTTCTACTCTCGTTAATGATGAAAAGCCGATCCTTTGGATCGGCTTTTTTCGTTCTTATAGCACTTATTAAAAAAGGATGATAACGAAAGCGAACGCTACCTTTATCATCCTTTTTTAACTTACCCTTATATATAAAATAAAGTTTATTTATCTTCTTGTTTCTCCACATACACATAAGCATCTTTAGAATTTTTATGTACATCACTTTGTGTATTCTCCGCAAGCTGACCAGCATTTAGCAAAGAAAAGATGATGAGCGCTTCTAGTGACATTTTCTTTTACCACTCCTTTCTTTTATCTTATACATATATCATACTCCTCACTTGTGATTTCCGTATGAACATAGAAAGAAGATTAAAACAAAAAGGCTTTGAGGAGTATGTCTCCCCAAAGCCTTTTTTATAAACCTGTATTGATTAGTAACGAATTAAGAAATATTTCTTTTTACCGCGGCGGATAATTGTAAATTTACCTTCAATGCGGTCTTTTTCTGTTACAACATAATCTAATGCTTGTGTACGCTCACCGTTTACGTAAATTGCACCATTTGTTACATCTTCACGCGCTTGGCGTTTTGATGGTGAAATTTTGCTTTCAACAAGCAAGTCGATTAATACTGTATCTTCTGCACTGCGTTCTACAGATGGTACATCTTTGAAACCTTGCTCAATTTCGTTTGCAGTTAGTTCAGCTACAGAACCGCTAAATAATGCTGCAGAAATTTTAATTGCTTGCTCTAATGCTTCAGCGCCATGAACAAGTTTTGTCATTTCAGAAGCTAATGCTTTTTGTGCTGCACGTTTTTCTGGTGCTTCAGATACTTGTTTTTCTAGCTCAAGAATTTCTTCATGAGATAAGAATGTGAAGTATTTTAAGTATTTTACAACATCGCGGTCGTCTGTGTTGATCCAGAATTGGTAGAACTCGTAAGGAGTTGTTTTCTCTGGATCTAACCAAATTGCGCCGCCTTCTGTTTTACCAAACTTCGTACCATCAGATTTCGTAACAAGCGGAATTGTTAAACCGAATGCTTTCGCATCTTCTTCTGATTTACGAATTAATTCAAGACCAGCTGTAATGTTACCCCATTGGTCACTACCACCGATTTGCAGACGGCAACCTTGTTGTTGATATAAGTTTAAGAAGTCATATGATTGTAAAATCATGTAACTAAATTCAGTAAATGAAATACCAGTCTCTAAACGAGATGCTACTGTATCTTTTGCTAACATATAGTTTAAACCGAAGTTTTTACCGATGTCGCGTAAGAATGTAATTACATCTAAGTTACCAAGCCAATCATAATTATTAGCCATCGTTGCTGGGTTTTCTACATTTTCAAATTCTAAGAAGTTTGAAAGCTGATTTTTAATACTTTCCGTGTAGTAAGCAACTGTATCTTTCGTATTTAATGTACGCTCTGCTTTTTTACCACTTGGGTCACCGATCATACCAGTACCGCCACCTACAAGTGCGATTGGTTGATGACCAGCTAATTGGAAACGACGTAGCATTAATACTGGTAACATATGACCAATGTGTAAGCTATCTGCCGTCGGATCAAAACCACAGTATAATTTAACGCTTTCTTTTTCTAATAATTGTTGTAAACCTTCAGCATCTGTTTGCTGATTAATTAGTCCGCGAAATTCAAGATCTTGTAAAATACCCATATCCTACATACTCTCCTTTAAATTAATCGAGCGCGAAATTTGAAAACATAAAAAAATCGCCCCTCAAATAAGGGACGATTTTGATTATCGCGTTACCACCCTAGTTGCAGGCAAAAGCCTACCACCTCATTCACATAACGGCTCAGCACCGTCTTTTCCCTTTTGAATACGATTCAATCGAAAAAAGATGCTCTAGGGGCGTAATTCGCGATCATCTATGTGCTGATTTCCACCGACCATCAGCTCTCTAAAACAGGGAAATGATCACTACTTCTCCCTTTCCACGCTCAATTATTTATATACTTTTCTTTATACCATCATTTATATAGGCATGTCAAATAGAGCTGGAAGTTTCTCGTTATTCCATTCCTTACAGACTCGCAATGAATATCGTAATCAAAGAAAGAATCGGAACACTAGCTAATAACGATACATGAAACACAATTGATAAATCATTTCCAATCGTTGCTTCCACAGGATCTTTTGCTGGAGAGGCAAGAAAACGCAGCAATCGTTCAAAGCGATTTACTTTCTCTGAAAAATCTGGGACAGCCACATGATCGCCATCTAAATACTGTTTCAATTTATACTCTTTCTCAAAGGGATTTTCGTTCAAATTCATCTACCTCCAGCAATTGTTTCAATTTCTTAATGCCATTATGAAGCCTAGATTTCACCGTTCCTACAGGAATATTAAGCACCTCTGCAATTTCCTTTTGCGGCATATCATGATAATAAGAAAGAATAAGGACAGCCCGCTGATCTTGAGGAACTTTCAAAATTGCCTCTCTTACGGTGAGCCGGTCTTCTTGTGAAAACTCCTTCTCCTGAATCGGTACTAAAAACGGTAAAAGAGAGCGCCACTTTTTTCTTCGATTCAATTTATTAATCATAAGGCGATAACCGATTTGAAACAAATACGTTTTAATTTCCCCCTTTTCAATCTCATACATATGCTTCTTACGTTCTAACGATAAAAACGTATCTTGAACGAGATCTATACTCAATTGCTCATCACGGTTAAATCGATACAAAAATTTATATAGCGCTGGTTTGATCAAAACATATAGTTTTTCTCCAGCCTGCTTATCTCCATTTTGATACGCAAGCATGAGCTCTTCCTCAATCCCAATCTGCGCCATGTTTTTTAATCTCCTTTATTCCTTTTAGCGTTAAAGAGATTCGGCTAACTAAATAAATACTTGCGACTAATGTCCAAACCTGCGCTTGATTCATAAAAAACTGTACATATGGATTTTGAATTGTTAATCCGCTTAAAACTAAAAAATTAAGCACCTGTACACATAGACAAGCATATGCCGCAATACAGGCAGAGATTGTATCAAATACATTCCAGCGAAAGTAAACTTTTGTTTTTGTAAAATCAATTTTATTCCCCTTTTTTCTCACAATATATTTCTTATCAAAAGGAATAATGATAGAAAACATAACAATCATAATAATTCCGGCTGTAATCATTGAAACCTTAAATCCAATCGCCATAGGCAATAACATACCACAAGAAAATACGACTATAATTCCTATTAAGGCAAAAATAAGCATCCATTTATTAAACATATAAAGGCCTCCCTGGTCTATTGTTTCATAAATGTATACAGATGAGGGAGGCACTTGGTTCAAAGCTTAATTTATTTTTTTTATTATTTTCGCAGGATTTCCACCAACCACAACGTTATCAGGCACATCCTTCGTTACAACCGCACCAGAAGCAATAACAGCATTATCACCAATCGTCACACCCGGATTAATAATGGCTCTCCCGCCAATCCAAACGTTATCCCCAATTATTACTGGCTTCCCAAACTCGGCACCACTTATGCGCTCGACCCAGTCAAGTGGATGTGTTGCTGTATAAATGTGGACACCTGGAGCGAGCATACAGTTCTCACCAATTGTGACAGGACATACATCTAAAATGATGCAATCAAAGTTCGCGTAAAAGTTTTCTCCAACATGAATGTTGTAGCCATAATCACATTTAAAAGAAGATTCAATATGAATGTTGTCACCAGTTGATCCAAATAATTCTTTTACAATTAAACTACGCTCTTCATATTTTGTTTCCGGTGTTTCATTTAACTTTCTTGTTAATATACGAGCATGCTCCCTACCTTCTACTAACACTGGATCAGCAGGTACATACATTTCCCCTTGTATCATTTTTTCTTTTTCTGTTTTCATGATAGCATCCCCTTTAACACGTATATATAAGTTGTTCATCCTTTATGATAGCACAAAAAAGAAAAGCCTGAACGAAATATACGTTCAGACCTTTCTTTCTTAATCTTCCATTGTTGATAAGTCACCTGTTGGTAAGTTTAGCTCCCACGCTTTTAACACGCGTCGCATAATTTTACCACTTCTCGTTTTCGGTAGTTTATCTCGGAACTCAATTTGTCTTGGCGCTGCATGAGCTGCAAGTCCTTTTTTCACAAATTGACGAATCTCTTCTTTTAATTCATCAGATGCTTCATAACCTGCGCGCAGTGCGATAAACGCTTTAATAATCTCACCGCGCACTGGGTCTGGAATACCGATTACACCAGCTTCTGCTACCGCAGAGTGTTCAATTAATTTACTTTCTACTTCAAATGGACCAACGCGCTCACCAGAAGTCATAATGACATCATCAATACGCCCTTGGAACCAGAAATATCCATCTTCATCCATATAAGCAGAGTCACCTGATACATACCAATCTCCCGGCATAAAGTAAGACTCATATTTTTGCGGATTGTTCCAAACTGCGCGCATCATCGATGGCCAGCCCTTAGCAATCGCTAAGTTCCCCATTGTATATGGCGGTACTTCATTCCCTTCATTATCAACAATCGCTGCTTTCACACCTGGAATCGGTTTCCCCATTGATCCTGGGCGAATTTCCATACAAGGATAATTACAAATCACTTGCGCACCTGTTTCTGTCATCCACCATGTATCATGAATTCGAAGACCAAATGCGTTCATTCCCCAGCGAATTACTTCTGGGTTTAATGGTTCACCAACACTTAGTACGTGACGGAGTGCTGATAAATCGTATTTCTTAATCGCTTCTTCGCCAGCTCCCATTAACATGCGGAATGCTGTTGGCGCACTATACCAAACTGTTACACCGTAATCTTGCAACGCTTCGTACCATGCCTCTGGACTAAAACGTCCCCCTAAAACGACATTTGATCCACCTACTAACCACGGCGCAAAAATCCCGTAAGCAGTTCCTGTTATCCAGCCTGGGTCAGCTGTGCACCAGTATACATCGTCTTCTTTTAAATCAAGCACCCATTTTGCCGTTTGATAATGCTGCACCATTGCATTCTGTGCGTGAAGAACACCTTTTGGCTTCCCTGTAGAACCGGATGTATAATGAAGAATTAATCCATCCTCACGGTCTAACCATTCGATTTGAAGTTTGTTAGAAGCTTGTTCAAATAATGGATTAAACGCAACAAGTTTTCCGCCTTCTTCTGCATTCTCTCCAACAAGAAAGACTGTTTTTAACGCTGGTAAATCATTAAGCGGGACACGCTCTAACAATTCAGGCGTTGTAATTAACACTTTCGCTTCGCTATCTTCTAAACGATCGCGCACCGCTCCTTCCATAAATGCTTCAAATAACGGACCAACAATTGCTCCTAATTTCACTGCACCAAGAAGTGCGAAATATAATTCTGGTGAACGCGGCATGAAAATAAAAACGCGATCTCCTTTTTCTACATCACCATAGTTTTTCAGGACATTTCCCGCTTTGTTGGAGAACTCCTTCATTTCTTTAAATGTATATTTCTCTTTGCGTGATCCATTTTGATAATAAAGTGCCACTTTATTTTTCCGATCAGATTTCGCATGTTTATCAATTGCCTCATATGCCATATTTACTCGCCCTGTTTCATACCAAGAAAAGTTTTTATTAACCTCTTCCCAGTTGAAACCTGCATATGTTTCTTCATAATTCAACAAATTATTTTCTCCTTTAATAACTGGAAGCGTTTCTACTTTCATACTTTACATCTCCCTCCTATGTATTCTATTATCTATTATAATAACATTATTTAAAATTTTCAGTATTTTTGTTGATTTTTAGACAAATTTTTACTGACAAAATTCGATTCACATCGCATATATTATAAAGTACGATAATATATAGTAGATTCACAAACCCTCAAGGTGGTGAGCAAAACATTGATTCATAAAAAAATATATAATGCAAGAAACTTAAAAACAACGCGAGGAACCTTAATCATTGAAGGTCCTGTATCTACCCATAATCTTGAAATGTATGAATTTCATCCAGACTTAGTTGCCTTTCGTCCCGCTGATCAACAATATAAAGCGATTGTCGAAATTTCTAAATTACCAGAAGCTCGTCTCATTATAGCAAGACATGACCAAACAATTGTCGGATATGTTACATATTTATATCCTGATCCGCTAGAACGATGGTCAGAAGGAAACATGGAAAACTTAATTGAACTCGGAGCAATTGAAGTCATTCCCGCATTTCGCGGATGCTCGGTTGGAAAAAATCTATTAGAGGTTTCGATGATGGATGATCATATGGAAGATTATATTATATTAACGACTGAATATTATTGGCACTGGGATTTAAAACAAACTGGTTTAAATGTTTGGGAATACCGTAAAGTAATGGAAAAGATGATGAATGCCGGCGGACTAGAGTGGATGGCAACAGATGATCCAGAAATTTGTTCCCACCCAGCTAACTGTTTAATGGTTCGTATCGGCAACCGCGTCGATACAAATTCCATCCAAGATTTTGATCGTTTACGCTTTAAAAATCGTTTTATGTATTAAGAAAGGGGACATATGGAATGATTGTAGAAGAAATTATGAATCATGATGTAATCGCACTGCACCCAGATGACACAATCGAAACCGCAATTCGAACAATACGTACAAAGGGCATTCGTCACATTCCAATTGTTGGTCATAACAACAACGTAGTCGGTATCATTTCTGACCGCGATGTACGTGATGCAAGTCCTTCAATTCTCGATGAACAAGTTTCAATGGATATGCTTAAACAACCGATTCAGTTAATTATGAAACAGCCAGTAATGACGTGTCATCCTCTCGATTTTGTTGAGGAAATTGCGACGTTATTTTTTGAAAATAAAATTGGCTGTCTTCCTGTTACAAAGGGCGGAAAGCTTGTTGGAATCATATCAGAATCCACAGTATTACATACACTCGTCAAACTTACAGGTGCCCATCAGCCAAGTTCACAAATTGAAATTCAAGTAAAAAATGAACCTGGTATTCTCGGAAAGGTAGTTGCTATTTTTAGTGATTTACATATTAATATTGTGAGCGTTCTCGTCTATCCAGCAAGAGATGAGAATGATAAAGTACTCGTTTGCCGCATTCAAACGATGAATCCTCTAAGAGTGATCGAAACATTAGAGCAAAAAGGTTATCATGTCTTATGGCCAAACATAATGGGGATGCAGGCATGAAGAGTGCCTTCATTTATTCAGATGATTTTCGGGGCTATTCCTTTAGCCCTGAACATCCCTTTAATCAGCTTCGTGTTACACTCACCTACGATTTACTAGAAAAGAGTGGGCTGATTCACCCTTCTCAAGTCATTCCACCGCGAATGGCAACAGATGAGGAGATTGCTTTCATTCATACAGAGGAATACATAAATGCGGTAAAACGTGCTGGAGAAGGAAAATTAGAAAGATCAATCGCCATGTCATACGGTCTTGGAACAGAAGATACACCGATGTTTCCAAATATGCATGAAGCGAGCGCATTACTTGTTGGCGGTACATTAACAGCTGTAGATGCCGTTCTTTCAGGTCAAGTAAAGCATGCATTAAATTTAGGTGGTGGCCTGCACCACGGATTTCGCGGCAAAGCATCTGGTTTTTGCATTTATAACGATAGCTCGATTGCTATAAAATATATGCAAAAAAAATATGGATTGCGTGTTTTATACATTGACACAGATGCCCATCATGGTGATGGTGTACAATGGTCCTTTTATGATGACCCTAACGTCTGCACCATCTCACTACATGAAACTGGGCGCTATTTATTTCCTGGAACCGGCGCTGTAAACGAGCGCGGTCAAGGTGTTGGCTATAGTTATTCTTTTAACGTTCCACTCGATGCCTTTACAGAAGACGAATCTTTTTTACAATCTTATCGTACCGTGGTAAAAGAAGTCGCAGCTTACTTTAAACCGGATATCATTTTAACGCAAAACGGAGCCGATGCACATTATTACGATCCTCTTACTCACCTTTCTGCAACGATGCAAATTTATCGTGAAATTCCAAAGCTTGCTCATGAAATCGCCAATGAATACTGCGACGGACGCTGGATCGCCGTTGGTGGTGGCGGCTATGATATATGGCGCGTCGTTCCAAGAGCATGGGCACTCATTTGGCTCGAAATGAACAATATCCAAAACATCTCAGGTTATCTCCCCCCAGAATGGATTGAAGCTTGGAAAGGACAAGCACCTATTGAACTTCCCATCACATGGGAAGACCCTAACAACATGTATAGCCCAATCCCTCGAAAGCCAGAAATTGAAGAAAAAAATGCATTAACAGTGGCAAAATCCCTTGAAATTATTCGGAATAATACGAAAAAGGCTTTATATTAAATGATAAGAATAGGGGACTTTCTCCTATTCTTTTTTATGAAAGGTGATATTTATGTGGGAACAAAAACTCTTACATACAAAGCGTGGTACTTTTGAAGTATTTATAAAAGGCAGCGGTGACCCACTATGCGTTACACATCATTACTCCGAGTTTAACGAATCTGGTGATTATTTTGCTGAAATCTTTACTTCTACTCACCAAGTATTTCTTATTAATTTAAGAAATGCTGGTCATTCTGCGAAAGCTACAACGGAACATGAATTAAGTATGAGCGAAACAATTGAAGATTTAGAAGCAATAAAAGAATCACTGCACCTTTCAGCGTGGCATTTCGCTGGTCATTCTACAGGTGGTATGCTTGGTCTTCTGTATGCAATTACCTATCCTATCTCCTTGCAATCCTTAGTTGTTGTCGGTGCCGCTGCTAGTAACTATACAGAAACAACAGATTGTATTTATCATCCAAGCCATCCACAATTTCAATATATGCAAGATGTCATCGAAGAATTGAAACTCCCTAATCTTACTCCAAAAGAGCGAAGTGTATTATCAGCTGAACGAACAAAATTATCTTTATATGAGCCAGAACGCTATAAAACATACTTCTCGAAACCGATTTATAAAACAATGGCTGTAAGTCGGATGAACGCTTTCGCTAACGAATACCCACAATTCGACTTAAGAGATCAGCTTTCATCTATTACAGCAAAAACATTAATCATTTGTGGAAATCATGACGTTCAGTGTCCAGTGCAATATTCTATCGAGATGCACAAAGGTATACCTGGTTCTATCTTTATTCCGTTTGAACATAGCAACCATTATCCTTTTTTAGAAGAAAGCGATCATTTTTCGTCTATTATTAAAACTTTCTATAAACCATTACAGCACGAAAGCAGCAAGTACTAAATCACTTGCTGCTTGATCATATTTCCAGATAATCGTTCATAACGAGCGATATGTGCTTTTACTCTTGCAACTCATTCACTTGAACTGAACGGCTTTGTAATATAATCATCCGAAGTGCTTGCAGTAAAAGAGTACTTCGGGTATATCAAAACTTTAATCTTTGTTTCCTTCTAATACATATGCTACAGTATAGTTGCTATACAACTATACAACTTATAAAAATCCATAGCAGGGTGGGAAAACATATGAATAAACCTCGGATTGGTATGATAGGACTAGGCAACATTGCTCAAAAAGCTTACCTTCCAACACTTACAAAGGAAATAGATTGGACATTTGCGGGAGCGTTTACACCAAACGCTGAAAAACGCAAACAAATCTGTAAGCAATATCGTATTCAAGACTTCTCTAATTTACAAACTCTCGCTTCAGAATGTGACGCAATATTTGTCCATAGTTCCACTGCAACACATTATGAAATCGTTTCCGAACTTCTTCAAAAAGGAATCGATGTTTACGTTGATAAACCATTAGCTGCCACTGTCGAACAGGCTGAAAAATTAGTAGAGCTAAGCGAAAAACATAACCGAAAACTTATGGTTGGCTTCAATCGTCGCTTCGTTCCAATGTACGTTGCTGCAAAAGAACAAGCAAATGATATTTCATGGATTCGTATTGAAAAACATCGCACAAACAAAGTTGGTCCATATACATATGACTTCACAATGCTTGATGATTATTTACACATCGTCGATACAGCACGCTGGTTAGCTGATGATGATCTTCGTGTTGTTCATAATAGGATACAAACTAACGAAAAAAACGAACTCTTTTATGGTCATCATACGTATACAAGCACAAATGGCACATTACTCTCTACTGCTATGCATCGCCATGCCGGAACAAATTTAGAACAAATCGAACTTGTGACAACAGGGAAAATCATTCGTGTAAAAAACATGAACCTACTAGAGATTGAACAAGATAATCGCATTACACAAAGCGGTTCCCCTTCATGGGAAACAACATTAAAACAACGCGGATTTGAGGATGCTGTGCAGCATTTCATCGATTGTGTACAAGGGGATACAAAGCCACTAGTTGATGGAGTAGAAGGATTAAAATCCCAACAAATGCTAGAATCATTATTACAATCTATCGAAAAAAATAAATCACATAATTTGGATTTTATAGAAGGAAACGGATACACTTTTCAGAATTTACTTTCATTCCCATTTTCCCTTTATTTCTATCACAAACTTCTATAGAATATGTTGATAGGAATTATACATTTCATACTGAATCGTGGAAAGGACGGGAATCATACATGTGGAACGAGTTTAAAAAGTTCGCTTTAAAAGGGAATGTTATGGATTTAGCTGTCGGGGTTATAATCGGTGGTGCATTTGGGAAAATTGTTTCTTCATTAGTGGGCGATGTTATCATGCCATTGGTCGGATTACTACTTGGTGGAGTAAACTTCAAAGGACTTTCCTTTACATTCTATGACGCACAAGTTAAATATGGTGCATTTATTCAAACGGTTGTTGACTTCTTAATTATCGCATTCTCTATCTTCTTATTCATTAAGCTATTCAACAAAGTAACATTCAAAAAAGAAGAAGAAAAGAAAGAAGAAATTCCAGAACCAACAAAAGAAGAAGTACTTCTTGGCGAAATTCGCGACTTATTGAAACAACAAAACGCTTCAAAAGACAACGCATAATGGAACGGACAAAAGGCATGCCCCTCATGGGACATGCCTTTCTTTATATGTTATAACGTTTCCGAATTCATATGAATGAACAAAATAATGCCGGCAACCACTAATATCATAATAGAACCTGCAAATAATGTAATTGCAACAAATACGAAGCTTGTGCTCAAATTCACTGAAATACTTTCAATAAAAATAGAAGTTACATACGTGATAAGGGCAATTCCTGCAAGAATACTTCCTGGAACAAAGCGCTTTAGACCATTTTGTTTTAACGTCATATATGCAAAAACAGTAGTCATACAAAGCGTAATCATCCAAAGAACGATCATCTTTTCTTCCCCCCTCACAAACCTTTTCTTTCTATTATACATGACATTTCGTAATTGTAGGAAATTTTACCGGTGAATGCCCCCTCCCTACCACATGGACTATGTCCTGCAAGTGCTTGAGGAAGGGGATGAATGTTGGAGTACTGTTAAACAGAGTATGCTAGATGGAAGGAGATATAGAGAATTATCATACTTTACAAATTGATGATTTGTTAACAGGATTCAAAATAACTGCGCAAATGTGTATAGATAATAATCTGCGTAATACAGATGAACTATGGGCGTTTATTGAAAATAATTAAGATCATAATCCATGTTATTCTTTTTTATTCGTACAACTAAGAAGAATCAGTTGCTTTGAGAAATAGAAAAGTGCAGAGTTATGAAAATTCCTTCTCATAACTCTGCACTCTCCTCTATCTTTAAAACAATTCATGTAAACGAATGACACACGAAAAATAAGGCAATATATCTTGATTATGTGTAACAACTACTATTGTTTTTCCTTTTTCATTCAATTGTTTCAAATACTCTAGTATTACTTTTTCATTTTCAACATCTAAGCTAGCCGTAGGTTCATCTGCTAGTATTAAATCACTTTCTTAATGAAAGAAATTACATCTTATATCATTAGAACAAAAAAAACTCACAGGATTCCCTGTGAGTTTTCCTATTCTTACTTCGTTGAATCTCTAAATTGAATACGGTGAGGTAAGATAACTGTATGATCTTCTACGTTTTCTTTGTTCATGTATTTTGTAAGTAGACGCATTGCTACTGCACCGATGTCATACATTGGTTGTACAACTGTTGAAAGCTGGGGGCGTACCATTAATGCAAGGCGTGTGTTGTCAAAACCAAGTACTTCTACGTTTTCTGGTACATTTAATCCTGCATCTTGTGCTGCATGAATTACACCTAGTGCCATTTCATCTGAAGATACAAAGATTGCTGTTGGTTTTTGATCAAGTTCCCAAAGCTTTTCAAATGCTTCTAGACCTGAGTCGTATGTGTAATCTCCGTCGATTACAAGATTTTCATCATAAGCGATACCAGCTTCTTCTAAAGCTTTTTTATAACCTTGTAATTTCTTTGCGCTTCCCGCTTTATCAATGTAAGGGCCTGATACAAAACCAATACGTTTATGACCCTGTGCTAAGAAATGCTTCATTGCATCATAAGCTGCTTGTGTATAATCGATATTTACTGATGATGTTTCATTGTTCTCATCAAATGATGCTGCTAAAACGATTGGTACTGGAGACTTTTTAAACTCTTCTACATGAGCATCTGTAATATCTTCACCCATGAATACAATACCGTCCACTTGTTTACCAAGCATTGTATTTAATAAATGGAACTCTTTTTCTTTATTTTGGTCAGAGTTACTTAAAATGATGTTATATTTGTACATTGTTGCGATATCTTCGATTCCACGTGCAAGTTCTGCATAAAACGTATTAGAGATATCTGGAATAATAACACCTACTGTTGTTGTTTTCTTACTTGCTAGTCCACGTGCTACCGCATTTGGGCGATATCCTAAACGATCAATTGCTTCTAATACTTTCTTTCTTGTTGTAGGCTTTACATTTGGATTACCGTTTACAACACGTGATACGGTTGCCATCGAAACATTCGCTTCGCGCGCTACATCATAGATTGTTACGTTCATCTCTTCGCACACTCCTTCTATATTATGTTATCTATCTTTATGTATCGGTTCACTAAAATGAAAAAAAGACATCAACTCTACTTGAAGATGTCACTCCCGAGTCCTTTTACTAATGATACGATAAAAATGCAGGCTCATACAATATTTTCCCGCAAAAGTTTCGAAAAAATTCGCTTCTTTTCTCCTATTTTCGTATTTTTTATGTAAAAAAGGACATTTTCTGCAAAAAAGTCTATGCAACAAGTGTCACATAGACCCTACAGCCCCTTCTGACTATCTACCGCGGAATGCTTTTAATTCTTTCATAAACTCATTGAATTCTGGAATATCCATTTGTTGCGCTGAATCTGATAACGCAACAGCCGGGTCCGGATGTACTTCAGCCATAACCGCATCAGCACCGATTGCCATCGCTGCTTTTGCAGCTGGTAATAAGAGATCACGTCGTCCTGTAGAGTGCGTTACATCCACTACGACAGGTAAATGTGTTTCTTTCTTCAAAATTGGCACAGCAGAAATATCAAGCGTATTACGCGTTGCCTTTTCATACGTCCTGATGCCGCGCTCACATAAAATAATATCTCCGTTACCTTGTGCAATAATATATTCTGCCGCATACATAAACTCTTCAATCGTTGCTGATAAACCACGTTTTAACAATACTGGCTTTTTCACCGATCCAGCAGCCTTGAGTAGATCGAAGTTTTGCATATTACGAGCACCAATTTGAATGACATCAACATAATCTAATGCCCTTTCAATATCATTCGGATTTAAAATTTCACTAATGACCGCTAAATCATATTCATCCGCCACTTGTCGTAAAATTTGCAAGCCTTCTAAGCCAAGCCCTTGGAAATCATACGGCGATGTACGAGGTTTGAATGCACCGCCGCGCATTAGCTTTAACCCTTGTTCCTTCATTGCTTCCGCAACTTGGCGCACTTGCTCATAACTTTCAACCGCACATGGTCCCATAATAAAGTGAGGATTGCCATCACCAATTTTTTCACCTTTTATATCAACAATCGTATCCTCTGGCTTTGTCTTACGTGAAACAAGGAGTGCTTTACGGTGATCATCTTCTTGTAATTCTAGGCTTGTTTGAAAAATTTGTTTAAAAATATGTTGAAGAGTTGATGTTTCAAACGGTCCATCATTCTTCTCAGCAATTAAATCAAGCATATTACGCTCACGTACAGGATCAAATCGTTTCACACCTTGTACTTCTTTCAACTTACCAACCTCTTGAACAAGACGACCTCTTTCATTTAATAATTCTAAAATTTGTAGGTTCATTTGATCAATTTGAGAGCGTAAACGATCTAATTCTTGTGATGCCATAAGAAAGCCACCTCTTTCAAGTTATATATAAAGATTACCTTATTATCATGGTTAAGATAATTTATTATATCCGATAGATATCAGGTTGTCACATGATATACATTATAAATGGAATCGTTCTCTTATTTGAAATATATATTGTTGCCTTTCACTTACACAAAGCATACTCAACCTTCACTCGTTTTCTCTCTTTGTTTTCACTTGGCATGGGAGCAGAAGAGGCTCTGACCACTTCTATGCATGAGTAGATCCTCTCTTCCACCTAAAAAGAACAGTTTTCTATCAGTTTTTCAATCTGTATTTACATAGTTCATGAATCCTAAAAAAAGAAGCAAGCGTCTCCGCTTACTTCTCCCTACTTCACATTCTCTTCTAAAGTTTGCTTCTTAATATTCCAATGGGATGTATGCCATACCGCTACCCCATCTTTTATATATAGCACTTGCGGCGACTCATGTTTAATACCAAAGTGCTCTGCAATACGATTCGAAACATCTCTTGCATCTTGTACGTATAAATAATAAGTAGGTGTTTCTTTTGTATCTTGACAATATGCCTCAAATTCTGCGTAGGCTCCTTGGCTAATTGGACATGTTGTACTATGTTTAAAAAGAATATATGGTTCCGCTGTTTCTAATAATGCTTCAAACTCTTCCATTGTTTCGATTTTTGTCATGCTCACTTTATTCACCTCTCATACGAATTGGAAGTCTAGAGCGCTTCTCTTTTTTCTCTTCCTTCTCTAGCTTCTTCTCAGCTTTTTCTAATTTCTTCTCTTGTCTAGTAGCACGAAAATGATTATACACTTCAATCGCTGCACTACTCCATTGTACAACTTGTGCAACTTTGTCTGCATTATTTTCAATTTCATTTGTTACAGAATCTGATACATTGCGAAGTTTCGTATTTAAAGAATGAATTGTTGTTCCAATTCCATCTACGCCTTCTACTACTTTATTTAATGACTGAGATTTCTGCTGAATATCATCAGCTAATGCATTCGTCTTATGTAATAATTGTTCTGTCTCTACGCTTATCCCTTGCATTTGCTTCTCTAAGCCTTCTAATGTACTTGCAACATTTTCTAACGTCTTCTGCAATGATAATAATGTTCTACATGTATATATCACTAAAATTGCAAAAGCAACGGCAGCTATAGCTGCACTTACGTATAAAAGAACTTGCATTTCATCACTTCCTTTATCTTTTTCATACTTTCTCCTATTATACAATCATTTTCCGTTTCGTTCTAATCCTTGTGATTTCATTAGAATTTTCACACTTGTTCGTCAAATGTACCATAAATCATTAAACAAATTCCAGCAAGTAGGGTACAATAAGGAAGGATACATAATTAGTAGGGAGGCTTTACATATGAAAGATCCACGTATTGAAACTTTAGCACACAATTTAATTAACTACTCAATCCGCTTACAAAAAGGCGAAAAAGTATTGATTGAAAACTTTGGCTTGCAAAAAGAACTTGTAACTGCACTTGTAAAAGAAGCCTATGCAGCTGGTGGTTTCCCATTTGTTTCATTGAAAGATCATCAAGTCGATCGCTCATTATTAATGGGCGCTACTGAAGAACACTTCGAGCAAATCGCTGCATATGAAGCAAGCGTAATGAAAGATATGGACGCTTACATCGGTCTTCGCTCTGGCGATAACATTAACGAACAAGCCGACGTTCCAAGTGAACGCATGAAGATCCACGGTCAAACAGTTGGTAAAAAAGTTCATAGAGACATTCGTGTTCCAAAAACACGCTGGGTTGTTCTTCGCTACCCAAATGCATCTATGGCACAACTTGCAAAAATGAGCACAGAAGCATTCGAAGACTTCTACTTCGAAGTATGTAACTTAGATTATGGCAAAATGGATAAAGCAATGGATAACCTTGTTGAATTAATGAACAAAACAGATAAAGTTCGCCTTGCTGGTCCTGGAACTGACTTAACATTCTCCATTAAAGATATTCCAGCTATTAAATGCTCTGGTCATTTGAACATTCCAGACGGTGAAGTATACTCTGCACCAGTTCGCGATTCTGTTAACGGTACAGTTTCTTATAACACGCCATCACCTTACAACGGCTATACATTCGAAAACGTACAGCTTACATTTAAAAACGGTCAAATCGTTGAAGCAACTGCAAACGATACAGAACGCATTAACAAAATCTTCGATACAGATGAAGGTGCACGCTACGTTGGTGAATTTGCAATCGGCGTAAACCCATACATCTTACATCCAATGGGTGATATCCTATTTGATGAAAAGATCGACGGTAGCTTCCACTTTACACCTGGACAAGCTTATGACGATGCATGGAATGGCAACAACTCTAACATCCACTGGGATTTAGTATGCATCCAGCGCCCTGAATACGGCGGCGGTGAAATTTACTTCGACGACGTATTAATCCGTAAAGACGGTCGCTTCGTTGTACCTGAATTAGAAGCTTTAAATCCTGAGAACTTAAAATAAAATGTGAAGGAGCTCTCCTTTTGATGGGAGAGCTCTTTTGGTACGTCTCGTTTTGTCGGACGGTCAATATTATTTCTCCACTTTCTGTCCTTTGTTTCTGATTTGACGAGAATGGTAATAAAACAAAAGTACAACTGCTAAAATGCCTACACCTATCGACAAATACAACGGCCACTCCCAACGAACATACCCTCTAACGCAAACGACCAGTACCATCAATAATTCAAAACAAAATAACAGCCGAAAATGTTTCATTCCTCGTCCTCCATTATGCTTTTAGATCTATTTTCACATGTGGGTTCGCTTCTTGAATGAGTGACAACAACTTTTCTTTATCTGTTGGCATAGCAATCATATGGACTTTGTATCGGTTCGTTGTAATTTCGAGTGATTTTCCAACTTGACGCACCATTCTTATATCAGATAGTGTAACGTCTTCGTTCAATATGCCATATTTCAATACACCATTTTCGACTGTATGTTTCTTAATGAATACATCCCAAACAAGAGGGACATTTACAATGAGGCAAATTGCCATCCCAATCAGTGCTGATCCCCAGTTTCCATTGTCTATAATCAGCATTCCGCTTGGCCAAACAACCATAAGGATCAACATTGCACTTACAAAAATCATAATTGGTGTGCTTCTTTGGATAGGAAATTTCATACCATCACCTCTCACCTAAATTATACCATCATTTCCATTTTCCTTAACAAAAAAAATAGAGATCATTCTCGATTTGAATGATCTCTATTCTTCACAAACCATACCTATAAAATTTCTTATCCACCTGCAGCACCGGAAAACTCCCTGGTAACTCTTCCACTTTCATACTCTGAAATCCATTTTTCTCATAAAAGCGATGTGCCGCTAAAAACTGTACTGTTGTTCCTAAATAAATTCCTTCTAATTCTCTTTCTTTTGCCCAAGAGATAGCTGTTTGGAGTAACATGCTCGCGGTATTCCACACCTTGCCCCGAAATTCTTTTTTCACAAACATTTTCCTCAAGGCCACTTGTTGATTCCCAATATCTAATAAGGCTACAGTTCCAACTACTTTCCCATCATGTGTTGCTACCCAGAAACTTCCGTTATCTCTTTGGTAAAACTGCTCAATTTCTTGTAAATCTGGCTGTTCTTCCTTTGTAATTGGTACGTTATATTCTTTTTGCTGAATGTGAATAATTAAATCGACTACTTCAGATTGGTACTTACTTTCATATGACTGAATGCAAATCGTATCGCTCATCGAATCTCCTTCCATTCTGAAGCTAGTAAACTATACACAGTAAGATCATGAAAATGGTCATAAAGCCACTCTTCATCACGCATAACTCCATCTAACTTAAAGCCAAGTCGCTCCGGAATCGCACGGCTTTTCTGATTCTCTACCCCACAACGGATTTCTATCTTATTCAATTTTAGTTCTTCAAACGCATAGCGAAGCACCGCTTTTACACTCCTTGTCATAATTCCTTTTCCACCTGCTTCTTCTGCAAGGTAGTATCCAAGACTTGTTGCTTTCTTAGCCCAGTTCACCTCGTGAATACCGACCATTCCAACGAGCTTTCCTTTATAACGTATACCTGTTTCAAAACCGTTTCCATCCGCATATTTCTTTAGCCACATCGGAAGAATTTCGTCATATGCATCAGCAGATTTTGTCCCATCTACCCATGGAAGCCATTTTCTTAAATGCTCCCTGTTTTGATCTACTAATTGATACAATTCTTCTTTATGATGTTTTTCTAACAATTGAAGTTTGATGTCATCATCGACTCGAAGTGTAAACATTGCTCTATCCCCTCTAATACTTTTTCTTATTATTCTAACATTTCTAATTATAAAATGTTAAGGGTTATATATTCACACTTTCTTTTTTGGATTTTATAGCAAGAAAACCGGAAGAATATAGAACACCTGTAATGACTAAAATCATCCCTAAACATTGCGAGATTGTGATACTCACTCCTTCTACAAAAGAAACAAGCATTGTAACAACGGGAACTAAGTTAAAGAACAAAGAGGTTTTTGCTGCCCCAATTTGGGCGATTCCTTTATTCCACCAAAGATAACCAAGCACGCTCATTCCAATTGCCATAAATAAAATAGATAACCATGCTAATAGAGGAATTTCTGGAATCGCTACTACACTCTGTTGCATAAAGGACACAATAATGAAAGCAAGCGCTCCAACAGTCATTGTATATGTCGTTGTTTGTCCTGGACTACCAACTTTAATAAATTTTCTACCTAGTACACCATATAGCGACCATTCTACAACAATTGACATAAAAAAGACGTGCAGCCACCGCTGCACGTCTTCGCTTTATTACTTCTCCGCAACTTGCACTTCTTTCACGTAAGCCGCTTCGAATTTTTGAATATCACCTGCGCCCATGAAAATAAGAACGCCGTTTTTATGTTTCTTTAATACATTCGTTGTTGTATCGGTAATCAATTCTGCACCATCAATACGCTTTTGCAGATCTTGAATTGTTAAGTCACCTTTGTTTTCACGTGCTGATCCGAAAATATCACATAGGTATACTTGATCAGCCTTGCTTAGGCTTTCCGCGAACTCATCTAAGAACTTTTCAGTACGTGAGAATGTGTGTGGCTGGAATACAGCGACAATTTCACGCTCTGGATGCTTTTGACGAGCAGCTTCAATCGTTGCGTTAATTTCTGTCGGATGGTGTGCATAATCATCGATGATGACCTGTTCTCCCATCGGTTTTTCATTAAAGCGACGTTTTACGCCTCCAAACGTTGTTAATTGATGTTTTACTGCTTCTACATTAACATTTTCATAGTGACAAAGCGCGATAACTGCTAATGCATTTAATACGCTGTGATTGCCGTAACCTGTAATTTTGAATGTTTCATAATACGTATTACGAACGAACACATCAAATACAGTACCATCTGTTCTCTTTTGGATGTTACGTGCTTGGAAATCATTATCTTCACCAAATCCATAGAAAATAACAGGTACTTTCGCTTGAATTTTTTGCAGTTCTTCATCATCACCACATGCAATAATTCCTTTTTTCACTTGAAGTGCCATCTCTTGGAATGCACTAAATACATCATTAATGTCTGTAAAGTAATCCGGATGGTCAAAATCAATATTTGTCATAATTGCATAGTCTGGATAGTAAGACAAGAAATGACGACGGTACTCACATGCCTCAAACACAAAATACTTACTATTTTCTACCCCATGCCCTGTTCCATCTCCAATAAGGTAAGACGTTGGGTGTGCACCTTGCATTACATGGGCTAACAAGCCGGTTGTTGATGTTTTTCCATGTGCACCTGTTACAGCAACACTTGTATACTTACTCATAAGATTCCCTAAAAAATGATGGTAACGGTGTACTGGGATATTTAACTCTTTCGCTGCTACAATCTCTTCATGCGTATCAGGGAACGCATTTCCTGCGATAATCACTTGTCCTTCTTTTACATTATTTTTATCAAAAGGAAGGATGGAGATACCACGCTTTTCCAAAGCTACTTGTGTAAAGAAACGTTTTTCAAAATCAGAACCTTGAACAGTATGCTTCATGTCATGAAGAATTTGTGCTAATGAACTCATTCCTGTTCCTTTAATTCCTACAAAATGGTAAACTGTCATCTTAAAGAACCTCCAACATTTCGAACTAATACAACGGCCTATCTATAAGACAGTATATGAATCTTTTCTTATTTTGGTAATCATCATACATTCTCGATACAGCGGAACTTTCATTAGCTCTCACCAATCGGGATAAACACGTACGTACTTCTTATATGTCCATAACAAACTTATTATAGCAAAAAACAATCCGTTATACTATGATAACAGAAAAACTGATAGGGTCAATTCCCTATCAGTTTTTCCTCTTCTTACATATCTTCTCTTTTTTCTAATTGAACACGCTCTAAACGTGGGTTTGGACGATATTTACGTCCAGCTTTCGCTTCTGGTTTTCCATTTAATTCTACATTATCACCTGTAAAACCAATGTTCATTTTTAATAAACTGCTGCCCACTCCGTATAGATCTACAGGAACATTTTGCGCTTCAAATTCATGAATACGTTTTTCATCAAATCCACCAGTTACAACAATATTTACATGCTGGAACCCTTCTTCATCAAGCGCTTTACGGAGCGCGAAAACAAGGGATGGATTTACACCACGAGGGTCAAATGTGCCAAGTACTTCTGGATGACGAATGAAATACTGATCAATCATTGTACGTGATGTATCAATGCGTACACCTTTTAATTCTGAGCCGAATTCACGTGCAACACGAAGACCATCTGTAATCACATCATTATTGTAGTCAATCAGTACAACTAAATCATCCTCTGGAAACTTTTTATAGTACGCTTTTGCAGCTTCTACAACATCTCCATTAAACATTTGAATCAATGCGTGAGGCATTGTCCCCATTCCACTCTTGCCCCACCATTCATTCATTGCATGCGTTGCTTGTGCACTCATACCACCAATATACGCCGCATATCCATCACCAGCTTGCTGTGTATAATGATCATCACGGTCTCCCATGAAAATAACCGGTTTTTCTTTTTCACCGCTGCGAGCAGCTTGTACAACATTATATACATTTGTTGCAACAGATGTACGACGAGCTAAAATCCCATCGATTACACCTTCTAAAAACCCGAAATATTCATAAGGTCCAGAGATTGTTAAAACTGTTTCAAATGGATTAATATTGTCCCCATCTTTTAAAGAATGGATTTCAAGCTCTTCCGGATGTTCAGCAAATGTTTGTAACAATGCTAATACTTCATCTGTTCCGCAAAGTATCGCATGTTCCTTTTGGAAAAATTGCATTGTCACAACACTTTTCGGGCGAAATTCTTGAATAATGTCACGAGTTTTTAAAAAGTAAACGGCAGAGAACCAACCTTCCCCAACTCGTTCATCAAATTTAAATGTTTTATTTGTTAGTCGATTGATTTCACCTTTTAATTTTAATTCAATTTCTTTCATGTCGTTTACTCCCTACTTTACTATCCAACATTTTCTCTTAGTATACAGCAAAACCGCTTCCTATACATTCGTTTCCTGCATAGCAGCAAATTCATCCTCTGAAATAAGGACATCTCTCGGTTTTGTTCCCCGTGCTTCAGATATAATTCCTTGTGCTTCCATCTCTTCAATAAGACGTGCCGCACGATTATAACCGATGCGGAATTTTCTCTGTACAGAAGATGTGGACGCTCCCCCTTGTTCTACAACAAATTGACATGCATCAAAAAACAGTTCATCTTCGGCTTCATGTTGTTCTGTTTTCGCCAATAAATCCTCTTGCTTAAATAAATAGTTCGACTTCATTTGCTTTTTCACATGTTCAACTGTTTTTTCAATTTCATCATCCGATACGTATACCCCTTGTACACGGACGGGTTTTGACGTACCGTTTCCTAAAAATAGCATATCACCGCGACCAAGTAATTTTTCCGCTCCTCCAATATCAATGATTGTACGTGAATCTACTTGAGATGATACTGTAAACGCAATACGCGTTGGAATGTTTGATTTAATCAATCCTGTAATAACATCCACAGA
This sequence comes from Bacillus cereus group sp. N21, assembly GCF_016483395.1. Taxonomy (NCBI): domain Bacteria; kingdom Bacillati; phylum Bacillota; class Bacilli; order Caryophanales; family Bacillaceae; genus Bacillus; species Bacillus cereus group sp. N21. The sequence goes on along the minus strand of NZ_JAEHBX010000014.1, from coordinate 49,717 downwards.
CGGACGCTGCGTTGCAACTAATAAGTGAATACCACAAGCACGTGCTTTTTGTGCAATGCGGCAAATTGCTTCCTCTACATCACCAGGAGCAACCATCATTAAATCGGCTAACTCATCAATTACAATAACAATGTACGGCAATGCTTCACCTGGGATTTCTCGGCTACTTACGATGATATTATAACGAGTTAAATCACGTGCACCAACATGCGCAAACAATTCATAACGGCGTTCCATCTCTTCTACAGCCCATTTTAACGCTGCTGTAGCTGCTTTCACATCTGTAATAACAGGTGCTACAAGATGGGGAATAGAATTATATGGTGCAAGCTCAACCATTTTCGGATCAATCAACATCAGCTTCACTTCATGTGGTTTCGCTTTATATAAAATACTTGTTAAAATCGCGTTAATACAGACACTTTTCCCTGAACCAGTCGCACCAGCGATCAGTCCATGCGGCATCTTCCTTATATCCGTTACAATTGGAGCACCAGAAATATCAAGTCCAAGCGCAACTGTAAGCGGTGATTCACTTTTCGTGAACACAGGACTTCTCAAAATTTCTCGCAGGAATACAGGCTTACTTTCTTTATTCGGAACCTCAATTCCGATGGCACTCTTCCCTGGAATCGGTGCTTCAATTCGAATATCTTTTGCAGCTAAACTCAGCTTAATATCATCACTTAAATTTGTGATTTTATTTACTTTCACACCCGGATCAGGTTGTACTTCGAAGCGCGTTACAGCTGGTCCTTGTGAAACATTGATAACATGAGCCCCAACATGGAAATTATTAAACGTCGTATCTAATAATTCTTTCTGTTCTTCTAACCATTCCGTATTATCTAATGTCGACTGACTTGGAATCGTCAATAGTGTTAATGGTGGCATAGCATATTCAGGCGGTGTTTGCAGTACATTACGCATATCATTCTCTCTTCGCGCTATAACGTATGCTTTCTCTTGTACTCCTGCACTTGCAACAGGTGCCTTCATTTCCGTTTGTTGAACTGGCTCCTCTGTTACTTGATTTTCCACTGCCACTCGTTCTACTGGTTTCTCTTCTTCTTGAGTTCCCACCACTACTTGCTGTGCTGGTCTCTCTTCTTCTCGAGTTTCCACTATAACTTGTTCTACTGGTTTCTCTTCCACTTGAGTTTCCACTATAATTTGCTGTGCAGTTTTCGCTTTTCCTTGTGGTGCTTCTTCCACTTGTTGTACAGGCTGCTCGTGCACCTTTACTGGTTCTTCAGCTTGTTTTATAGGAGTCTGCGGCGTTTTCATTCCTGCCACATGTCTCTCTATTAACTTTCTTCTATCTTGTTTTAACATCACAACATTAAACGGCACATGACGCTTTTTCTCACGTTTCGGTTCTTCTTTTTGCTTAACAGGCTGTTCCACAGCAACTTCTTGCTTTTCTTCTGCCTCTTCGATTAATACATTTGCAAAGTTTTGAACTGCTTCCTTCGTGTGCTCGTCTGCTGCTGAAGATGTTTCTGAAACATTGTTTTCCGCTTTAGAAACCAAATTCTCTTGTTCTGTCGTTTTTCCAACTACTACTTGAGCCGTTTCTTCTGCAGACTCTTTCGCTGTTTCGGCAATTTTTGCTTCTTCAAATGTTTCTGCTACCAGCGTTTCTTCGGGTTCCTCCACTGCTTCAACTTCCAGCGTTGGTTCTTCAGCTTCTTCCACTTCTTCAACTTCCCGCGTTGGTTCTTCAGCTTCTTCCACTTCTTCAACTTCCCGCGTTGGTTCTTCAGCTTCTTCCACCGCTTCAACTTCCAGCCTTGGTTCTTCAGCTTCTTCCACTTCTTCAACAATATTTTCTTCTAAAATAGTTTTCTCCACTAGCTGTTCTTCTTCTATTTCTTTCTTATATTCATTTTCTTCTGTTGACGTTGTATCCATATTCTCTACAGTAGAATCTAGCAACTCATCTTGCAAGATTTCTTCCTTCGCTTCGTTATCATATTGTGATAACGCCACTACATCTGGTTCTTGCTCAAATACCTGTACGATTTCAACAGTATGCTCTTCTTTCTTATTATCCTGTCCAACTGATTTATGTAAAAAGTTATCAGTTGCAAATGGAAGAGAGTCTGAAATAGCATCTACCTTTTCTTGCCCCTCTAACGAAGTGAATGAACGCTCAGAATCGTAACCGTTTTTCTCTAGCCACTGATCAACAACTGATTTTTCCTCTTTTGGGCTTTCTTGTTGTCCAGTATGCTCCAGATTTTTCTCCTGCTTCTTAGAAGGAATAAAGGATTCGTCTGAGAAATTCGAAAGAGAGTATCCTTTTTTCTCCAACCAAGCATCGACGACAGATTTTCCTTCAAAGGATATTTCAAGATCTTCCTGCCCTTTTTCTTCCGTCTTAACTTCTTGTTTCTCTCTCGAAGGACGTTTATATCCAAAGATAGGCGAAATCATTTCTGTCGGGCGAAATGGTCTTCGATGGCTTTCTTGTACTGGCACAGATTTTTTTGGCAAGATAGGCTCTGGCTCAATTTCTTGTTGGGCTTGTGGCGGGGCAAATGTATGAACTGGTTCTTCTACATATCTTGGCCTGCGTCTCTCCATGTTCGTTACCCTTGGCAGAGGTTGCTGCTCAAAATGTGTTGATTCTTCCACATTCTCCTCATCAAATCCATCATCAGGTATTAACGGAAATCGGCATTTCACACCTAAATTCCGACTAGCCATTTGTGCTTCTCTTGCTTCAGTGTAGTGGTTTACACGAGGAGTTTTCGGCTTACTTTCAGTGTTCTTCGGTACTGCTTTATTTATCGCTGCTTTTTCTTCCTGATGTTCCTCTTTGTTAAACAGCTTTTTCATCCAATCTAACATGTTTACCACTCTTTCTACTAAATAGTAACATCCTTTATTGTATCAGCATTCGGCAAAAAGTGCAGGTAAAATTACGCTCTTGTATTTTGTCTACCATATTCAAATCTTCAGTAAGTACAATAGATTCTCAACATACAAGTCGCTGCTATGAACACAAAAGAGGGCCTACTCTCTCCTTCTCCCTTTGTTTTAAACCCGGCACGGGGCTCAAAAAGGACCTGACCGCTTCTATACATGGCCGGTCCCCCCTCTCCCACCAAAAAAGAAAGGTTTTCACTTGTATTTATACATAAAAAAACAGCCTCATATATAAGACTGCCGTTTAAGCTTTACTCTTCCGATATTCTTCTACACTCTCGGTTACACTTTGCAGTAAAGAGTCTAAATATTGTGTGTCTGATAGTTTCTGATCTTCTTCAGGATTCGACATAAATCCAAGCTCAAGTAAAACGCCTGGAATTTTCGACCAATTAAATCCAGAAAGATCATCTCGAAACTTGATTCCATTTACTTTTACCTGGCTGTTTTCTTTCATTTTCTTTACGATTATTTGAGAAACTTGTAAACTTTCTGCATAGATTCCTTTTGTATATGTATTCCCTTCCGCTGGCGTCAACACAGCAAACCCTTTTTGTGCTCGATTTTCTGAACCATCCGCATGAAGGCGTAAAAATAAATCTGCTTGATGCTCATTCGCAAATGTCGCTCGCTCCTTATTACTTATATCAACATCATGTGTTGTTCTTGTCATAAGTACTTGCATACCTTTTGCTTCGAGCTTCTCTTTCAATATGACAGCAGCTTCTAATACAAGAACAGATTCTCTTTTTTTCGTCACAACACCTGTCGTTCCATCAGTCACTTTATACTTTTGCTCAGTTGCCCCCGGGCCAATTGGTTCTAAATTTAAATTTGCTTTCTCTTGATGCCCTGGATCAATTACAACAAGAAATTTTGCTTGTTTTTGCTCAGCATTTGCTTTTACCTCAAGGGTTTTGGCCGATTCCTCAGCCTGTGGTACTTGCTCCACCTTTAGCTCTTGTTTTTCATCTTGCTCCACGGATGGTTCTTGTTCAATTTTTTTCTCTTGTTCTCCATTTTGTTCCACTGGTAATTCAGCTTCTATTTTCTTCTCTTTTTCCGCTTGCTTCTCTGGTGGCGTTTCTTTCGTTTGTTCTACAACCTTTTTATTCTCTTCTTGCACAGTAGATGGTATTTTCTTCTCTTGTTCCTTCGAGCACGCTCCCATATATATTCCAAGTAATACAACTGCACACATCATTTTTATATATTTCATAGCTTCCTCCTCCCATCTACTTTGCGCATACTCTATTTATATATCCATTTTGGTTTCCAAGTGTATAAGTCGCTACTATGAAAAACAAAAGGTGACCTGTACTCGTTCTCTCTTTTTGTTTTCACTTGGCATGGGGCTGAAAGCGGGACTGACCGCTTCTATACATGGCCAGATGCTCTCTCCCACCTAAAGATTGGGTTTTATGTCGGGTTTTCAATTTGCATTTATATAAAAAAACCCTAAATTTCTTTTAACTGTTTCATAATCTCATCTATACTACGTGCTATACAAACTGGTTCCCATATTTCCGATCCTTGTTCAGCTGTGTAGATCGGATGGAGTGGATTATCTATATCAACAAAGATAGGATCACCCATATCTGTATCATATCCAATAACAATCCAACTCTCTTGCCAATCTCCCTTTTTCCCACTCATGAGTGAATTTTTGTTTTTATCATATCGATATCCAATTTGTCCCTTTTCCAATTCATTTTCATGCAATAAATATATTTCAAATGATTGTAATTCAATATCATGTTTCTTCGAAGTTTCGATAAGCCCCAGAAGCTCTTTCACTTTTGGAAATTGTCTCATATGTTCCTATCTCCTTCTATATAACTCCATTTTAATTTTTCAACATATAAGTCGCTGCTATGAAAAGCAAAAGGTGACCTGTACTGTACTCGTTCTCTCTTTTTGTTTTCACTTGACATGGGGCAAGAAAAGGGGCTGCCCGCTTCTATGCATGGCTGGATGCTCTTTTCCACCCTAAAAGAAAGGTTTTATGTCGGGTTTTCAATTTGCATTTATATATTTTTCTAAATTTTAACTAATTTGTTTTTGAAATACAATATAGATTTTGAGAAAAGCGTTACAATATAAAGACATGTAAATAAAAAAATAGCCTCATTTTATCATGAGACTATTTTTTCTATATAATTCTATTTTAATTTTCCGGCATATCGTTCGCTACTACGAGGAACAAAAGATGGTCGCTACTTGTTTTTTCCCTTTGTTTTCACTTGGCATGGGGCAGGAAAAGGATCTGACCACTTCTATGCATGGCCGGATGCTCTCTCCCACCTAAAGATTGGGTTTTATGTCGGGTTTTCAATTTGTAATTATATATCAATTAAAATTTGAACTCTTGTCCAACCTCATAGCTGTCTTCTAATACAAGAATACCTTTTTCCTGAGGAGCATCCGGAAGCTCTAATTCACGTGCAGAACAAATCATTCCAGAAGATGGAACGCCGCGAAGCTCAGCTGGTTTAATTAACATACCACTTGGCATTACAGCACCGATTTTTGCGACAACAACTTTTTGTCCTGCATCAACGTTTGGTGCACCACATACGATTTGTAGTGTATCTGTACCGATTTCTACTTTACAAATGTTTAGTTTATCTGCATTTGGATGCTTTTCTTTTTCAGCTACGTAGCCAACGACGAATTTCGGCGTGAGGTCTGCTTCTACTTTTTCTTCAAAGCCATTCTTTGCTAAAATGTCATTGATTTTTTCAACAAGCTCTTTTGTTAAAGTAATGTTTCCTGTTTCCTTTACTTCTACATAAGAAGACGCATTAAAGATGTTGAATCCTCCTGTTACGTTGCTTTCACGATCATAAACGCGTGCAACATCTCCTTTGCGGTCAAATGTACGGTTTTCTAATGTGATATCTTGTAAGGCAACGATTAATGTGTCGCCAATTCCTTCAAGGTTGTAAAAAACGTTCACTTTGTTCATCCTTTCTCTTTTCCATTTGTCTTCTTCCGATTCTTCGCTAAAATAAAGATTGGCTCAAAATCCCCATCTTCATATACGAATGAAAGTGATGTAATCGGAACATGACCTTCGGCAAAAAACTTCATTGTCATTTGTGCAATAATATCATAACCGATTTCGTTCACGATATCAGCAATAATTAATACATCTTGGTGCGGAACAGCTACAACCATGTCACCTGAAATCTTTTCACGCATCGATTGTAATAATGATTCATTCAAAATACGACTCGCATCATAGCCATCATTTGTGTTTAAGAAATAAAATGTATTCCCCGCCACTTCATCTTGTTTAAATGAATGACTTAAGGAACGTACATTAAACAATGCCATTTCACGTACTTGCTGCTCTGTAAGTCCTAGTTTTTGTAACAAACGTTCATCAATTAATCGATATGTTTTATTGGAATCTAATGCATAATAAATGCGCGTTTCTGCTGTATGATCTGTCATTACGAAAGGGTTTCCTTCTTCAGCTTGCTTTGGAAAAGAAGTGGATCGAATAACCGGTAAAATTTTTGCCGCGCCGCTTTCTTCTTTATGCATCGCAAGTAGCGCCTCTTGTACATAATACACAACATCTTCAATCGCTGCTTCCTTCTTCACTTCCCATTTCGCTACAACTCCTGGAAGCGAAACATTAATTCCCTTTTTCGTATCTTTTTGTTCAATACGGAGCGTATCCTTCTCGCTATCATAATGAAATTCCCACTCTGGACGAGCTAATCTAGTCATTAACTCGTCTTTCATCTTTTTGCTTGTCATTTTCATTTCGTTTGCCTCCCTTCCAAAAAAATAACCTCCCCCGCGAAGGTAGAGGTTGTTTTTACAATTTAATTGGCGAGATCGCCTTATTTTAACCCTTCAATAAACGCTTCGATTTGTTCTTGTGTTTTACGATCTTTGTTTACATAGCGTCCAGTTTCTTCACCTTTATTGTACGCTACAAAGCTCGGAATGCCAAATACGTCTAATTTCACGCAAAGGTCAATAAATTCGTCACGATCTACATAGTAAAATGAGAAATCGCTATATTTTTCTTCTACTTCTGGCATAAATGGGTCAATAAAACGGCAGTCTGGGCACCATTCTGCTGAAAACATAAAAATGACGTTCTCTTCATTTTTTAATTCTTGAAATTGTTCCATGCTTTCTAATGATTTCATCTATATTTCCTCCTCTAACGAAGTGTATCTTTTCATCTCTAATCTTCTTTTATACTACCATACATCACGTATGGTGCAAGGTTTATGCTTGTTTTTCGTCATACTTATATTGCCCAATTAACAGCTTTACAACATGTACAAATAATTGTGTACGATCCACATAATGATCTGTAAAGATTCCGATTGCGCCTTCATGGCTACGAATGTCTTTTCGTTTTACAAATGCCTCCATTACTTCACTTAACTCTTTTCCATCTTCAAGAGGAGAAAGAAAATCATCAGGAAGCATAATCCGTGCCCCACCTGCGACAAATACTTTCCCCGCGCTTGTCGCCAAAGCACCCCAATTGCACATAAACAAACCGTGCTCTGTTTTCATTACACCGCCTTCTAGTCCGATACCGATGTCAGCTTGTTTTTCTTCTAGTGCTCGCTTCGCTCTATTGATTGCGCCTTGCATCGTTTCCTCATCAGAAAATGGCTGTGCTGCAACTCCTGAAGGAACAGAAACTGAAGTAATACTTACCTCTTTCCATACTTCTTGTACGGCTCCTACTTTTGTTTGATTTTTTGAGCCAACTGCTACTTTCATATTGTTCACCTCTATATAAGTCATTGCTACAAAGAACAAAAGGTAATTGACACTCTTGTTCTTTCTTTGTTTTTAACTCTATATGGGATAGGAAAAATTCTAAACTTTTCTATACATGATCGGACGCTCCCTCCCATCTAAAAAAGAGTGTTTTGATCAGTTCTTCATCATATGTCCTCTTCCATTTCCCAACATATACATTACGGCTATGCAACAAAAAAAAGACCTCCACTCATTGTCTCTTTTTGGTTTCACATGGTATGGGGCTAAAAAGAGCACTGACCGCTTCTATACATGAGCGGACGCTCTCTCCCATCTAAAAAGAGTGTTTTTATTTCTTTTCATATACGAAAAGAAAAGGCCGAATCCGGCCCTTTCTTTTAAGCATTGTTTTTAATTGTTTCTAATGTTGTTTTATCTGTTGCTTTCACAAGTTTTGTAATCAATTCTTTCGCTGCTGCATAATCATCAACATGTAAAATAGAAGCATGAGTATGAATGTACCGAGCGCAAACACCAATTACTGCTGACGGAATACCAGAGTTACTCGTATGTACACGACCTGCATCTGTACCACCTTGTGAAATAAAGTACTGGTACGGAATGTTATGTGTTTCTGCTGTATCTAAAATAAATTCACGCATTCCTCTATGTGTTACCATTGTACGGTCATAAATGCGAAGAAGTGCTCCTTTTCCTAATTGACCAAACTGCATTTTATCCCCAGATGCATCATTTGCTGGACTCGCATCAAGCGCATAGAAAATATCTGGCTGAATCATATTAGCTGCTGTTTGTGCGCCGCGAAGACCGACTTCTTCTTGTACAGTCGCACCAGAGTATAACGTGTTTGGTAATGTTTCATCTTTTAATTCTTTTAACAATTCAATCGCAAGACCACAGCCGTAGCGGTTATCCCAAGCTTTCGCCATAATTTTCTTTTCGTTTGCCATTGGTGTAAACGGACAAATCGGAACAATTTGTTGCCCTGGTTTCACACCAATTTCAAGCGCTTGTTCATAACTATCTGCACCTATATCAATTAACATATTTTTTATATCCATTGGTTTCGCACGTTGTGCATCACTTAATAAATGAGGTGGAATCGAACCAACAACTCCAACAACTGGGCCGTTTTTCGTCATAATTTGTACACGTTGTGCTAATAGCACTTGACTCCACCAGCCGCCTAGCGTTTGAAAACGAATCATCCCGTTTTTCGTAATTTGCGTAACCATAAAGCCAACTTCATCCATATGACCAGCTACAAGTACGCGTGGGCCATTTTCATCCCCTTTTTTCAGACCGAACACGCTACCTAAACCGTCTTGGACGATTTCATCTGCATATTTACTTAACTCCTCTTTCATAAAACGGCGCACATCATGCTCAAATCCTGATGTACCTTGTAATTCTGTTAACGTGCGAAATAATTCTAATGTCTCTTTATTCACGAAGTTCCCTTCTTTCAAACCTTAGTAGAATACCTCTTTTATTGTAACGAAATTTTCGAAATGTTTCTAGTTTCTTCTTTTTTCGTTAAAATTGCATTATAATTATCATCAATACACTACTTTATAGAATTGAGGTGAATATATGCGCTGGAAAGGTTTACTAGCTGGTATTGGTGTTGGTTTTGCAGCTGGTTATCTTGTTGCAAACAAAGTTCAAGAACAATCCCATATTTCTTCAGAGAAAGCATTAAAAATGGTGAAACAAGCATTAAGTCATAAAGGCGAAATTACTGGCTCTTGGGTACATATGGTTCCAGAGACGTTTGAAAAATATGATGTCGCGTACGAAGTATACCGCGGCGGTCTTACAACAATTTTAAATGATATACAAGAACGATTTGAATTTTTAGTAGATGCAAAAACAGGTACCGTTTTAGAAGTAACGGCTGCTTAAAACAACTCAGAAAATCAAAAAGCATAAAGTGAAACTTTGATCAGTGGAAGGCTTCATTCCCACATTGATTATTCACTCCCGGCCAATTAGATTGTTACGGACAATAATACTCCGCTTGCATAACTTTGAGGTGAGGGCTACCACTCATGAGTAGTGAGATTAAAGTGTGCAGATGAATTTCTGCACACTTTTTCACATTCTTTCAATTATCATCGCTGTCGACATCCCATGTCCAATGCAAATTGTCAGTAGGCCGTACCTTCCCTGCCTCCGCTCCAATTCATGAAGAAGAGAAGTCATTAATTTCGCACCAGTTGCCCCAAGTGGATGACCTAGCGCAATCGCACCACCATTAACATTCACCTTTTGTAAATCCGATTCCATTTCCTTTTGCCATGCTAAAACAACCGATGCAAATGCTTCATTGATTTCTACAACATCCATATCATGAATTGTTAAATTTGATTTTTGTAGCACTTTTTTTGTTGCAGGGATAACGCCATCAAGCATTGTTGTCGGGTCAGAACCAACAACCACTTGATTAACAATGCGAGCAGGTGCTTTACAACCTAGCTCTTTAGTCTTTTCACTATCCATCAGCAAGATTGCTGCAGCACCATCACTAATTTGACTTGCATTCCCTGCTGTAATCACTCCATTTTCTTTAAACACTGTTTTTAAATTTGATAACGCTTCATAAGAAGTATCCCTTCTCGGACCTTCATCATTTTCAACTAATATTTCATTGCCTTCTTTATCTACACCACGCAGTGGTACAATCTCTCGCTGAAAGTGTCCAGATTCAATAGCTTGAAGTGCGCGTCTATGACTTTCTAGCGCGTAAGCATCTAACTGTTCACGTGTAATACCATATTTTTCTGCAATCATCTCAGCAGATACACCTTGATGCACAATTTGATACTTTTCGTGAAGACTACTCGGGATCGTCTGCTCATTTCCATCACTTAAAATAGGAACTTTTGTCATATGTTCAACACCAGCTGCAATCGTAATGTCCATATCCCCTGATTTAATTTCTTGCGCAGCAAAGTGAATAGCCTGTTGCCCTGAACCACAGAGCCTATTAATCGTTACTGCTGGAACCGTTATAGGAAAATCTGCTTCAAGTGCCGAAAGTCTTCCAATATTAAAACCTTGTTCGTTAATTGGCGTTACACACCCCATAACTATATCTTCTATAAGTCCTTTTTCTATATCCCCCCGTTTTGTTACTTCACTCAGTGCAACTGCCGCAACTTGTATAGGGTGAAGTAAACGAAATGCCCCATTTCTTTTACCAACTGGCGTACGTACAGCTTCAACAATAACAACGTCCCGCTTCATATTTTCTCGCCTACTTTCCCTTTTGAATAATCATAAAAACCTTTCCCAGTCTTTCTTCCAAGATGTCCTGCCTCTACAAGTTTCACAAGTGTTTGCGGCGCTCTAAACCTATCTCCAAATGCTTCCATTAGTCCTGTACTCGCAAATAGCATCGTGTCTAGCCCTACATAATCCGCTAATTCAAATGGTCCCATTGGATAGTTCAAACCAAGCTTAATTGCCTTATCAATGTCCTCTTTACTTGTAATTCCTTCTTCATACATACGCATGCACTCTAACATATGAATAGCAATTGCCCGCGACGTCACAAATCCTTGCATATCTTTCACAACAACCGTTTCTTTCCCAATTCCTTCTGAGACTGTTCTTACTGCTTGTATCGTACTTTCTGCCGTAACCACTCCTCGTACAATTTCAACGAGCTTCATAACAGGAGCGGGATTAAACCAATGCATCCCCACTACTTTTTCTGGACGACTTGTTACACTTGCAATTGCAGTTACACTTAATTCAGACGTATTCGTTGCTAGAATAGTAGATTGCGATGTATACAAATCTAGCTTTTGAAAAATCTCCTTCTTTAACTGTAATATTTCTGGTACTGCTTCAATAACAAGCTCTACATTTTGGCAAGCTTCTTCCAATATAACTGTAGAAGTAATATGAGCTAGAATTCCATTTTTTTCTTCCTCTGTCATACGTCCTGCGTTCACGAAACGACCCAAGCTTTTGGTGATAGTTCCATAAGCTTTTTGTAAACTTTCTTCTGATATATCATACATTTTCACATGTTTATCGCCCATCGCTAACGCTTGGACAATTCCACTTCCCATAATTCCTGCACCAATTACTGCGATATTTTGAATCATTATTTTCCTCCTTTAATTATTTTCTTTTCATTTCCACAACATACATTTCAACAACGAATCAATACTTTCCGAAATAGTCTTGCATATTTACGAGAAATAAATGTCCTCTTGATTCTCTATCTTCTCTCTAATTATTCATACACGAACTCGCTCAATTACATCTAATTGTTCCAATCTCTAACTTCGATAATCCAAGCTTTTGCAACACTTCTTCGGTATGCTCACCAAGCTTCGGTGGATTCGCAAATGTATGACTCGTATGTGTAAATACATATCCTTTCTCATTTACTAGATGCCTTGTAAATGGTGACGACGATAATTCATTTGTCTCCAAAACAGGCGCCAAACAACAATCCACTTCCATCGCAAATTTCGTCCAATACGCCAATGGCTTACTAGCAAAGAGTGCTTTCATTTGCTCATAAATGATTTGACCATCTTGAGTTAGTTCATATTGCTTATCCCCCCATTCTACTCTTCCTACCGCTTCACAAAAGGAATGCCAAAATTTCTGTTCAACTGCTCCGAGCGCAACAAACCTTTCATCGCTCGTTTCGTAGAGGGAATAACAAACAATCTTACCGCTAAGCAAATCTAGCCCATGACGTTTGTTATACATTTTTTCAAGCATGATATGATTGTTCATTAACATCATTAAGCTATCTGTGAGAGAAATATCGAGATAACTCCCTTCCCCAGTTCGCTCTCTTTGAAACAATGCTGCCATAATTTTTTCTGAAGTCATCATTCCGCCTATCTCATCCCCAAGGGTAATTTTGGGATGAACCGGAATTCCTTCTTGATCTTTCAACTGTGCTAATACGCCGCTTACTGCCATAAAATTTATATCGTGGCTTGCAAGATCCGAATGTTCTTTATTTTGTCCATATCCAGTTAATGAAGTATAAATGATACTTTTATTTATCCGTTTAACTTCTTCATATCCAAGACCAAGACGGTTCATTACGTTAGGTCGAAAGCTTTCTATTAAAACATCAGATTTTTGAAGAAGTTTTTTCACTACCGCTACTCCTTCTGGATGCTTTACGTTTATTGCAATACTTTTCTTATTACGATTATTCGCATAAAAAAACGCCTGATTACCAGATTCCAACCCTCTTGCTAAATCACCATAAAGCGGTTCTACCTTTATCACTTCTGCACCTAAATCAGCAAGGCGAAGTGCTGCATACGGACCTGGTAAGTAATGAGAAAAATCAACAACTGTTATTCCTTTCAACATCATAAGCCCATACCCTTTGCAATTATATTTTTCATAATCTCATTCGCACCAGCATAAATCGCGCTTACTGGGATATCACGATAACGCCGCGCAATCTCGTATTCTTCCATATATCCATATCCACCGTGCAGTTGTATGCACTCTGCTGACACTTTTTTTGCAAGATCTGTCAGCCACCACTTCGTCATCGACAAATGTTCTACCAATTTCAATTTCCGTATACATCTCTGCTAATCGAAACTGTACTGTTTGAAAATCGCTTATACTTTTCCCAAATGCTTTTCGCTCTTGGACATAGTTTTTCGTTATATGTAGCATCACTTCCGCGGCTGTTTTAGCTGCAATTGCAACAATGAGACGTTCTTGCTGCAACTTTTCCATGAGATAATAAAAACCTTTTCCTTCTTCCCCTAGCAAATTCGAAACAGGCACTTTTACATCTTCAAAAATAAGTTCTGCTGTGTCTTGACTATGTAAGCCGATTTTTTTTAGTTTTTTTCCTCTTTTAAATCCCTCCATTCCTCTTTCTAAAACAAGTAGACTCATGCCTTTATGAGCCGGTTTAATATTTGTGTCTGTCTTACAAACAACGATAACTAAATCTGCATGAATACCATTTGTAATAAATGTTTTTTCTCCATTCACGACATAATAATCACCTTCTTTTCTTGCAGTTGTTCGAATACTCGCCAAGTCCGAACCTGCTCCTGGCTCCGTCATCGCAATTGCAGTTATACATTCACCGCTTACACATTTTGGTAACCAACGTTTCTTTTGTTCTTCTGTTCCATACTGCGTGAAGTATGGAACGACAATGTCATTGTGCAAACCAATTCCGATTAAACTTGATCCAACCTTTTCAAGTTCCTCGTTAATGACAACCGAATATCCAAAATCAGCACCTGCTCCACCATACCGCTCACCTACCATTGGACAAAGAAAACCTTTACTCCCCATACTTGTCCAAAAAGCACGAGGAATTATTCCTTCTTTTTCCCATTCGTTATAGTATGGATATGCTTCCTTTTCTAAAAATTTATGAAAAGCATCACGAAAAATGTGATGCTCCTCCTGTAAATATTTATGCCTCATCATATCCTCCCCTTAGCTTCCGTTTCTGCATTACGCAAAATAAACTTTTGAATTTTACCGCTTGTATTTCTTGGCAGTTGTTCAACAAACACATAGCGACGTGGACGTTTATAATCAGCAAGCTTATCACTTACTTTGCAATACTCATCTAATATCCCTTCGGTAAGAGACTCATCTTTTGAAACGATGTATGCTAGAACACTTTCTCCCCAAAGCTCATCTTTCTCTCCAAGCACCGCAACATCTAAAACACTTTCATGTGTATACAAAAAATCCTCGACCTCACGTGGGTAAATGTTTTCTCCACCACTAACAACCATATCGTCAACGCGATCCGCAACGTATAAATAACCATCTGTATCTACATACCCCAAATCTCCTGAATGGTACCATCCTTTATATAATGCTTTTGCTGTTGCCTCTTCATTGTTGTAATACCCTTTCATCAAACAGGAACCTCGCATAATAATTTCTCCGATTTCATACGGTCGTAATATATCATTCGGCTCAGATGGCCCTTCTTCATTTGGACGGACAACACGAATTTCATGATTATAGGCAGCTTTTCCTGCAGAACCTACTTTAGTAAGTTGCTCATTCTCTCGTAAAAAAGTAACTGCCGGTCCCATTTCCGTCATACCATAGGCTTGTACTAATGAAACATTCAATTTTTCATCACAAGCTTTTACAAGTGCCGGTGCCATTGAAGCTGCTCCATATAAACCGTACCTAAGAGAAGATAAATCATACTGCATTAAGTCTTCCTGCAACATCATATTCCACATCGTAGGTGCCGCGAACATAACAGTAACCTTCTCTTTTTCAATCGTTTCGAGCACATTCTTTGCATCGAAATGGTGCAGAATAATATTCGCCCCGCCGCTATGTACCCTTGGAACGAAGCAACAGTGCAGCTCAGCACAATGAAACATCGGTGCTGTTACAAGACCACGACTATTCTCGGTATAATGTAAATATGCGATTCCCATCAAGCTTTGATCGATAATTTCTCGGTGACGGTGAAGTACTCCCTTCGGATAACCGGTTGTTCCACTTGTATACATAATGGAACAAATATCATCTTCTTTTACTCCTACTGTTTCAAAATCCGGTAATGCATTTGATAGTTTTTCTTCATATGAAATAGAAAACGGTGGATGATTTTGGTCAATGTACCAGAACTGGATATGAGGAAATTGTTTATGAATACTTTGTATTTGGGAGGATAATTGCTTTTCAAAAAGTACGATTTTTGGAGAAGCATCTTCTAATATATAACTGAGTTCTTGTGGTTTTAATCTAAAATTAATCGGATTAAATACGGCGCCAATTTTTGCACAAGCGAAACATGTAGTTGCTAGTTCACTACTATTAAAGAGAAAAGTCGAGACACGGTCACCTTTTTGTATACCACTTTTTTGGAGCGCATGAGCTAGCTTATTCACCTGTTCATTCCATTCTGTATACGTCCAGCGAATATTTTTTTTCGGTTCAACAATCGCTTCTTTATTTGGATAATTTCCAGTAGTCAGTTCAAGTAAAATTCCAATCGTTATATGCAATATATTTCCCCCTTTCGAATAAAAAGCTTCTCATATAGAGCATGTCATAATGCAGTAACTCAGAGATATTATAACAATTTTCAGAATATTTTAACAGTATTTCTTTCGACAAATCCTTGCAATGTGTTTGTAGTTGAACAAGAGCATAAAAAATTCACTTTTTAGTGGAGGGGGTGACCCTCCACTCCATACTTCTATCTTTCTTACACTTCACTTGATACATTTTCCTCTTTTCGTTCTACCTTCTCAACCATATTCCCTTCCTCATCCCACTTCACAGCGCGATAATAGGCATCATGATAAAAGGTGAACCATGCTTTCTTTTCTGTGCCATACTTCATCCATTTTTGCTTATGTTCAATTGAAGTCATTGGATAATCATCATATGCCATCACCCATAATACGTTTTGATGAGCATGCGTTGGCAAGAGATCCGCTAAATGAAGCATCGTTTCTCCTTTACTTTCAAGAACAATTACAGCATGACCATCACTATGCCCTCCTGTATGTACCATTCTGACTTCATCTGAAATTTGTATTTCGTCTTTGAAAGTGACAATTTTCTCTACAATTGGCTCCCAATTTTCTTTCCAATATGTATTACGAGAGCGGATATTAGGGTTTCTCATTTCATTCCATTCTATTTCTGATACATACACTTTTGCATTTGGAAACGTCGGAACAAGCTCACCATCTTCCGATTTTGTTAATCCTGATGCATGATCAAAATGAAGGTGTGTCATTAATACATAATGAATATCTTCAGCTGTTAGACCGTGTTCCGCTAGAGAATGTTCAACTGACGATTCTTCTGTTATCCCTTGATTCCGCTTCATTTTTTCATTCATTTTATTATTTCCAATTCCTGAATCAATGAGCATATTTCCTTCTTTCGTTTGTACAAGCAACGGATCTGTTCTTAAATAAATATGATTTGTATCATTATGTTTATATTTGCGTGACCATAAGATTTTTGGTACGACACCAAACATCGCTCCCCCATCTAAATGAGTGTTCCCTCCGCGGAGCCATGTCACTTTTATTTCTCCGATTTTTAAAGATTCCATTCCACATTCCCCCTTTTCCATTTTCCCCCGCTATTCGTGTGCAGTAAGACTCCCACCTCAAAATGCAGCAAAAGCAAAGAAGTTAGTCGGGGAATCAACTGCCCGTAAAAGCCCGATTGGTGCGGGCTGATAATCAGTGGGGGATGAAAAAGCCCCCCACTGATTACAGTTTCTCTTTATTCTAACACAAAATTCAGAATGTTTTTTCACAACAAAAAAACCTGCGCATTACTGCGCAGGTTCTGTTCGATATTTCGCTTCAACACGATAAATACGATGTCCTTTACTAGAAAACTTCTCTTCGTATTCCGTCATAATGTTACCTTCGAAATCACTGTTATGAAGATCTAAGCTAAGGAATGTGAGTAGCATGCCATATTCAGCCATACTCATAAGAGAGTATTCAAATAAACTTTGGTTATCCGTTTTAAAATGAATCTCTCCGCCTGTTACTAACACTTCTTCATAATTGCGTAAAAATGTTTTATACGTTAAACGACGCTTCTCGTGACGATTTTTTGGCCATGGATCTGAGAAGTTTAAATACACACGGTCAATTTCGCCTTCCGCAAAGAAAACTGTTAAATCTTCAGCATCTTTATTAATTAATTTTAAGTTTGGTACTTCTTCTTCAATTAACCTATCAAGCGCATCTACGATAACACTTGTGAATTTTTCAATTCCGATATAGTTAATATGCGGATTCGCTTTTGCCATCTCATAAACGAAACGACCACGACCTGTTCCTACTTCAATATGGATCGGATGGTCATTTCCAAACACTTCTTTCCAATTGCCACAACGCTCCTCTGGGTTTCCAATTACAAACTGTGAATACTCATTAATTCGATCCATTGCATATGGTTTATGTCTTAAACGCATAGATGTCTTCCTCTCTTTACCAGACTATTTTTAGAAGGTTTATTCCTTCTTTCTTTTTTAATCAATCTATCAAACAAAAAACCAAGTACGTACGAGCACTCGGTCCGTTTCTTTCAAGTATAAGGTGTTCCATTTTGATACAAACTACAAAGAGCATAGAACGAAACTCTCCTGTAGAAACGTTTCGTTAGCCAATGATTAGTTACTCCATGACGAAATAGAAAATTTCTCTTACTTGTTCAAATTGAACAACAATCGAAAGGATGATCCAATCATGCCGATTAATCAACAACATCAATTAGAAATTTTAAAAGATATTCTAGTCAATCACCAAAGCGATTGCTGTGGAACGGTTTCTGAGTGCGAACAATTAGAACGGCTCATTCAATCATTGCTTGCAAACGATAGTGTGAACAGCGATGTAAAAACAATGCTAAACGATGTATATTACTATAGTCAATCGGGTAAATATTCTCCTGATTTAGACAATCATATTTCCAATAATCAAGAGCAACTCACGCAATGGATTTCTGGAATGGACAATTTCTCTTAAATTATTTATTACTCTGAAGCAAGTAGTTGCTGTAAATATTGATGCCAATATTCAGCTTCTGCTTGCTGTTTTTTTGTTGTATGCCATTGAACAGATAAAATAGTTTGTGCCACTACATACCACTTCATACGATGAACCAATGATTCATTCATTTCAATTCCATAATACGCTAACCATTCGTCCCATTCGTGACGCGGAACATACCAATATAATAACATGCCAAGATCAAGAGCAGGATCCGCAATAAGCGCTCCATCCCAATCAATTAAAAATAATTCATCTTCGTCCGATAATAACCAATTGTTATGATTGACGTCACAGTGGCACACGACAAACTCATCATATTCAACATCTTTCAGTGTGGCTGTTAAATATCGTAGCCCTGTCTGAATCGTTTCATCCGTTCTTAAATCTCCTCTTAAAACAAAATACAATTGTTGCAATAACTCCTGCGCATAGAGCGGCTGTTTTCCAAGCCTTTGTATCATCTGCACAAGCGCTTTAGATGAATGTATTTTTTTTAAAAGCTTCGCAACACACTCAAGTTTCATATCCTCTGGCTCTAGCTTTTGTCCTGGAAGCCACTTTTGAGCTGAAATCACATCACCGTTCGTCACTCTTCTTGTCCAAAGTAATTTTGGAACAATTCCTTCTGCCGACAATACCGCTAAAAAAGGCGATGTATTCCGCTTTAAAAATAGCTTTTGTTGTCCATTTTGCGCAATATATGCATCGCCTGTTGCCCCACCAGCTGGTATAAGACTCCACTCTTCTCCTAATAATTGTTCCAACCATTCCATATTCATTACCCGTTAACAAATCCTTATCTTTTATAGTTATGAAAAGAAAAACCGCAACACCTTTTGAAGATGTTATGGATTCATATGAAAACTCCCGCTACTTAGCTCCTTTGACTCTTGAAGTAGGGGTTTCTCGTGTATATCTTCTCTAACAGATGATTAACACGAGTGAAGTTGACACAGCTGCCTGATGCACAACCCCTCTATTCCATTGGCAAACGCCCCTGGAACTACTGTTTTAATATATTGTATAAAGACAGTTACTAGCAATTCATCTTCATCCTCAAAGACTATACTGGGCATATTCCTTGAAGGTGGAGTTTTCTTGCTTTTTTTTGATAAAAGAAAACTTGGCATGGGCCAAGAAATCAAGACAAACTAACCGTCTATTCTTTATATTTTACAAAACCAATAATACAATGACAACTTATCGAAATCGTCACCTTTGTCAATTCTACATTTATTATATTCTCATCGTCAAGTAGCGATTTGTCACATTATCGCCAATATATACGAGCTAATCGGAACCATTTGAAGTTCACTTCCTTGAAATGAAGAAATCGGATGTACTTTCGCTTTTGCACTGTCTGCTAATACGTACCACATTTCGTGTTTCGGCAGTGAAATCGTTTCTAATTGCACACCATTATGAAACAACACCACAATTTCCTTCCAAGGACCGAACTTTCCTATATTTTGCAAATGATAAGCAACAACAGTAGGAGATGTTTGTAAAAATGTCATATGCTCCTTTATAAGATTCGCTGACTGTAAGCGAAACGCTCTATGTGCCTTACGAATCGCAATCAAGCCTTGTATATAAGCAATTGTTTCTATTTCTTTCTCTTTTTGATCCCAATCGAGTTGATTAATTTCGTCAAGCGCATTATAACTATTTTCATTTCCTTTCTTAGAACGATAAAACTCTTGTCCTGCATGTAAAAATGGAATTCCTTGTGAGAGTAATGTCATCGCTGTCGCTAAACGATGACGCCTTTTTTGCACTTCTTCCGTTTCCTGATTGCTACGCACGAGTTTATCCCACATCGTCATATTGTCATGACATTCCACATAGTTAATACTTTGAATGGGTTCTAAAAATAACCCGTCTCCTTTTTCATTTACAAGACTTCCTGATAACACATATTGCAAATGCGCGGGGTCTACACTTCCTCCAAATGCAAAACCACGTTTACTTACATCAAACGTGCTACCTTTTATCCCATCACGAAATTGATCGTTGAACTGCGCGATCTGTGGCATTTTGTTTGCATTGTTAAGCGTTGCCTTCTCTTCTGCCGGAAGTGGTGTTTGTAAATCCCAGCCTTCCCCTAATAACAGTGCATCCTTTTTTCTTTTCCTTATTTCCTTTTCTAATTCATTCATCGTTTCTACATCTAAAATTCCCATTAAATCAAATCGAAAACCATCCACGTTATATTCAGTAAGCCAATATAAAACAGAATCAATAATAAATTTCCGCATCATTTTTCGCTCTGATGCTAGATCATTCCCAACTCCAGTTCCATTTGATGGCATGCCATTTTCATCATGTCTGAAATAGTATCCTGGTACAAGCTTTTCAAAAGATGACGTTTCTCTTTCATATACATGGTTGTATACAACATCCAAAATAACGCGGAGTCCATGCTCATGAAACTTTTCAATAAGTTGTTTACATTCCTTGATTCGGTTATAAGGGTCGGTAGGATCACTTGCATACACTCCCGTTGGAACATTGTAATATAATGGATTATAGCCCCAGTTATACGTTACAAAAGGGGTCGTTTCATCTACTCCAGCAAAGTGATGAAGAGGTAAAAGCTCAACATGTGTAACTCCTAATCCTTTTATATAAGAAAAGGCCGTCTCTGTCCCAAGTCTCCCCTTCGTATTCTCTTCTGTTAATCCAGTATATGTCCCCTTTTTTTCCACACCACTATTTGGATGCATAGTGGCATCACGAATATGCAATTCATAAAGGATTGCATCCGTAAAAGATTCAAGTTTAGGTAATGAAGTTTGTTCTTTTACATATGTCTTCGCAAGATCAATTACAATTCCATACTTACCATTCACCGATACCGATTTTGCATATGGATCTACAGCTTCATTCCATATTAAATTAATACAAACGAGAAATGTATACCTTGCTAATTCAAAGTCTCCTTGTAAAATACGAGACCAAACACCATTCTCTTCTCTTTGCATCTCATAATCCGTATACTCTTTATCATTTTTATAAATTCTTACTTTCGCAAGTCTTGCAGTTGGTGCCCACATTTTAAAAGTTGTTTTTTCCTTTCTATAACAAGCCCCTAAATCGCTACCATCATAATAATATTTTTCATCAAATACAGCCGTTCGAATAACCGCTCCAATTTGTAAATCTGTTTCTTCATTCCGCTCATCCCGCACTGTATAATACTTCCCCACATCAAGTGGATATTCTATATAACATTCATACTTTGTTACATCTGCAAGGGAAATAATTTGAGCAACCTTAAGCTCCCATACATGATTTCCTTCCTGCATAAAAAATGTCCGGCTTGTTCCATACGTATGCGGGAGCAAAATTGTAATTTTATTCATTTCATCTAAATAGGCTTCAAATGGACGCTTTACTTTCAGCATAAAAAATCACCATCATTCTCGAAATTAAAATGAAACTATATGAATACAATTTGAAAAACCGACATAAAACCCAATCTTTAGGTGGGAGAGAATAACTGGCCATTCATAAAAGCGGTCAGAACCTCTTCCAGCCCCGTGCAACGTTAAAACAAAGAGAGAAAACAAGTAGCGATCACTTTTTGCTTTACATAACAGGGGATTTTATGTTGAAAAATCAAAATGGTTTTATATATCTGTAAGAAATAGGTATTCCCTAAAGATAAAGTGAAACTTCCATCAGTGGGGGTTTTCTTCATCTTCCACCCATCTCCCTTGTTTCTCTCTGAATATTGAGGTGGGGGGGCTTACTGCCCGAAAATAACAGGATAAATGGGATGTTACACAAACTTACTATTTTCTATAGTATATTCACATTCATAAGAAACGTTTTCACACTTTAAGATTCTGTAACTTTATTTCATAAACTGACTTATACTTTGGAGTTTGATGGACGTGAGACTCATACAATGTAATCGTATCAGCCTGAAACACTATCGCATCTAATTGCTTCAGATCTTTAAGATTAAATGTTTCTTCTCCCATCCACTTACGAGCAACAGTAATATGCGGATGATAGGGACGTGTTTCAAGCGAAAAACCGTTTCTTTCACAAATAGCATGCACCTGTTTTTGCATATCAAATAACGCTTGATTTTCTTTTAATCCAGCCCAAAATATACGTGGGCTCTCTACTAGGCCAAATATAGAAAAATTTTGCAGCGTGAGATCTAATTCCGTTTTATTTGTAAGGAGTTGTAATCCTTTCTCTATTCCTTGCAATTGTTCCTGCGTCGCACTCCCTAAAAAAGCAAGTGTAATATGATAGTCTTCCTTATATACCCATGAGCGAAATGGCAACCTGTCCTTCATTTCTTCTTTGTAATTTTCAAGTATTTCTTTTATATGATCCGGCAGGGTAACTGCTAAAAAATAATGTGGTACCATTTGTATCTTCTCCTTTCTTGTTATTGTTGCTTTTCTTTTGTATCTCATTCAATTGGATAAAAAGAATCCGCTCCCTAAGATAGAGAGCGGTCATATATCACAGTAAAATCAACCTATTTCGCTAATTCATAAATTGCCTGTGCATAAATTGCTGTTGCTTTTAGTAAATCTTCTATTTCAATATACTCATCTTTTTGATGAGCAAGTTCTTCTTTTCCAGGGAAAAGCGGACCGAATGCTACACCAGCTTTTAATGAACGAGCATATGTACCGCCACCAATTGCTAATAGCTCCGCTTTCTCTCCTGTTTGTTCTTCATACACACGTTGTAATGTACGAATTAAAACATGATCTTTATCAACGTGATGCGGACGTGAGTTAGAATAATCAGCTACTTGGAAGCCTTTGTTGCCGACATAGTCTTTTAATTTCTGCACTGTCTCTTCAAAATTCGTTGTTACTGGATACCGCACATTTAAACCTAAGTTTCCGCCTTCTTCTTTCGTATAAGAAAGACGACCTACATTGACTGTTAACGGTCCGCTAATTTCATCTTTATAAGCGATTCCTGCTTTTTCTCCAAGCGTATCATTCGTAAATGTTTCTGTAACAAATGCCGCAAATGAGGCTCCTTTACCGTCAAGAGCAATCGTTGTTAAAAAGTTCGCTAATAAGAGTCCTGCATTTTCACCTTTTTCAGGAGTAGAACCGTGAGCTGAAACTCCTTCTAATTGTAGTGTCACGGTATTTCCTGCTACATTTGCTTTACCTGTCTTCTTCACAGTTTGTAAGTATTGTTCATAAGCATTTCTGAGTTCCTCTGCTTTTTCCGTCGTAATCACTGCTTCCGCAAAATCAGGAACCATATTTAAACGGCGACCTGAAGCAAATGAAACAAGCTCATATTCCCCGCCTTCTGTTTCGCTATTCTTTTGCACAACTTGTATATCAGAAATCCCTTTTTCCGCATTAATAATAGGAAAATCTGCATCTGGTGCGAACCCCATCGTTGGCATTTCTTCATTTTTGAAATAATGATCGACACATTTCCAGTTGCTTTCTTCATCCGTTCCTAAAATCATGCGTACGCGTTTTGAAAGCGGCAATCCTAATTCTTTTACAATTTTCATTGCATAGTAAGCAGCCATTGTCGGCCCTTTATCATCAATTGCACCGCGTGCAAAAATCTTTCCGTCACGAATATCAGCGCTATATGCAGGTGTTGTCCATCCATCTCCTTCTGGCACAACATCAACGTGACAAAGAATACCCACCAATTCTTCTCCTTGTCCCATTTCAAGGTGTCCTGCATACCCTTCTAAATTTTTAGAAGTAAATCCTTCAACTTCTCCTCTATGTAACATGAAGGATAGTGCTTTCGCTACACCTTCTCCAAACGGTGCACCTTCTTTTGCTGTTTCTTCTTCCCATACACTTTTAATTTGCAGGAATTGCTGCGTGTCATGAATTAATTCATCTTTTCTTTTCTCAACTTCTTCTGTCCAATTAATTGCTGACATAACTCATTCACCTCTTCTATATTCTCTCTTTCATCATAGCAAACGAAAATCCGATATGCCAATAAGAGAAGATGAAATAACGAACGATTATAATATTTCAGATATTTCACATTAATTTTTCTTTTATTTTTCTAAAAAAATTTGCAGGAATTTGACGGTTTACGTAGAAATTTATGTGGTAGTTGATAGAAGAGACATAGAATGTCAACTACCAATATTTTTATATTTTATTATTTGTTAAACTTTTGTAAAATTTAACTAGGTTAAAGCATGAAATTTGTCAAGTGGAGTACAATGGAAGTAAGGACCTTCTTTCCTGAATGGGGTCAAAAAAACTAGTAGAGGAGTGGTTTTCTCTTGAAACCTACGACTACTCGTATGCTAACACGCATTAAATCAATTTATATGTACATCAATGAGAATGGTACGGTAACGACGAAAGACCTTGTAGATGAGTTCGGGATCACACCGCGAACAATACAACGTGATCTGAATGTGTTGCAATTTAATGAACTCGTGTATAGCCCTTGCCGCGGTAAGTGGACAACAACAGGAAAGAAAGTGAGAATGACCTCATAACGAAAACAATTGTATCTAAAATATAATACATACCCCTTTCTGATTTCACAGAAAGGGGTTCTTTCTATTTTTAGAATCGGTCTCAATCTTGACTCTCTGTTTGAACTTGATACGTTTTTAACATTTCCACTTCTTCATCTGTTAATTCACGGTATTGACCAAGTTCTAATTCTTCATCTAACACTAAAGGTCCCATCTCCGTTCTCTTTAAGTAGACAACCTTTTTCCCTACCGCTTCAAACATGCGCTTTACTTGATGGAATTTCCCTTCTGTAATGACAAGCTCGATTTCAGACACATCATCGCTTTTCAAAATTGTAAGTTCACCTGGCTTCGTTTCATAGCCATCATCTAAAATAACACCTTTTGCAAATTCTTCTACATCTTTTTCTGTTACAACTCCAGCTACGTGTGCATAATATTTTTTCGGAACGTGCTTTTTCGGAGATAATAACTGATGCGTAAGCTTCCCGTCATTTGTTAATAATAGGAAGCCTTCTGTATCAATATCAAGTCTTCCAACTGGAAACGGATCAAAGATTGCATCTTCTAATTCCAATAAATCAACAACTGTTTCATGATTATCATCTTCTGTTGCCGAAATGACCCCTTGTGGTTTATGCATCATTAAATATACAAATTCCTTATACTCAACAATCTCACCGTGAATCGTAACCTCTTGTTCTTCTACATTCACATGAAACTTCGCATCTTTTACTGAAATTCCATCAATTTTTACAACGCCATCCTTTAATAACTTCTTTACTTCTTTTCTACTTCCATATCCCATATTTGCTAATAATTTATCTAATCTCATTCTTTCACCTTCTTGTATTTATCATAGAAAAGGGGACGTGTATTACGCCCCTTTTGATTTCATCTTTATTTTCAGCTTACCGCCAAGCTTACGCTGAATCTTTTCTAAAGCTTCTCCGCCAAATACTCTTACAAGTACACCTGTGCGAATCGCTAACAATCCGTAAGTAAGGCCACCAATACCTGCACAAACCGCAACTGTAATCAGTGCACCAAATCGGCCCTCGGGCGAAATCACAAAGGATAAAATTCCTTGTGATAGTTTTACGACAATGACCATCACAATTGTTAATATTGCAATTTGGAATGTTCGTTTATATACAACACCGAATGAATAGTGTGCATGTTTTCGAATTTGTTTATTCGTATACCAAATGGAAGCTAGGAATCCAATACCTGTTGCTAAAACAGCTCCAACTGTACCGAAGTAACGAATTAAAATCACATTACATAAAAACTTCAAAATAACGCCCATGCCAAGCGCAATAATCGCATGCTTCTGCTGATTAATCCCTTGCAATATCGCTGCAGTCACTGTAAATAACGCGAATAATAACGCAACTGGCGCATACCACATCAATACTTGTCCACCTAATGGATCCTTTTCATAAAACGCTGTATAAATCGGATACGCAAGCGTCGAAATACCAACTACCGCTGGTAATGTCAAGAACATATTTGCCTGGAATGTTTGTGTAATTTGTAGTTTTAAATAGCGAAATTGTTTTTCTGTAAATGATTTTGTAATTGCTGGAACAAGAGTTAAACTAAACGCCGTCGCAAGTGACACAGGAATCATAATTAATTTATGCGTCCACATCGTAAAAATGCCGAGTGCTCGCTCTGCAATATCGCCTTGTCCAATCGCTTGCATAATAGAGTTGAATGTTAATGTATCAATTTGTTGATATAAAGGAATTGTTAATCCAATAACAACATAAGGAATTGCATATGCAAATAATTCTTTAAATAATTGAGCTGTACTTACTGTTGATTCTGGTACAGTTTGTTCAATTAAATATTGATCGAGATGCTTTTTGCGTTTTAACCAGTACCATATTAACACACCAAGCGCTCCCACAGCTGAAACAAACGCTGCGAAAGTTGCCACTCCAACTGCTGCTGCTACTGATCCACCTATTACTTTAATGACAATAAAACTACCCGCTAATAAAAAGACAATGCGAATAATTTGTTCAATAATTTGCGATACCGTAGTCGGTCCCATCGATTGATGACCTTGGAAATAACCACGAATTAAACTTGCTACTGGTACAACAATAAGCGCAAAACTTACGAGGCGAATAATCATCGTAACATCTTCTATACTATTGCGTACACTTTGTTTACCAAGCATTGCCTCAGCAAATAATGGCGCAGACATGTAAAGAACTAAGAAGGAAAGGATTCCTGTTGCAATCATCATAACCATTCCCGAGCGGAACATTCTCCGGCTCGTCTTATAATCTCCAAGCGCATTATATTTAGAAACAAACTTTGAAACAGCAAGCGGCACTCCCGCCGTTGCAATACTTAAAAAGATCGTATATGGAATATATCCATACGTATAGAGCGTTCCGCCTTCTGTGCCAACTAAGGCATGAAATGGAAAGACATAAATCATGCCTAGAAACTTAACTAAAAAAGTTCCTAACGTCACAATAAGCGTTCCGCGCAGAAATTTTGAATCGGACATAGATGATCCTCCTACATATATAACGCTGAACTCTAACCTTTGTATTGTACCACAATTCTTCAGCGAAACAGTATATCACTGAATTTTTCTTTTCTATGAAAACATGCTATTCTTTTAGGCAGGAAATGTAGAAAATGAGGTCGATATACTATGCATTATGATGTGATTGTCATCGGAGGAGGCCCTTCAGGATTAATGGCCGCAATCGGTGCTGCTGAAGAAGGCGCACGCGTCTTGCTTCTTGATAAAGGAAATAAACTAGGACGTAAGCTTGCGATTTCTGGCGGTGGGCGTTGCAACGTAACAAACCGCTTACCGCTTGATGAAATTGTGAAACATATACCAGGAAACGGTCGCTTTTTATACAGTGCTTTTTCCATCTTTAATAATGAAGATATTATTACATTCTTCGAAAAGCTTGGTGTAAAGCTAAAAGAAGAGGATCATGGGCGCATGTTCCCTGTATCAAATAAAGCGCAATCTGTTGTCGATGCTTTATTAACACGATTAAAAGAACTAGGCGTTAAAATGCGTACGAACACACCAGTTGAAACGGTAGAATATGAAAACGGACAAACAAAAGCCGTTATTCTCAAAACAGGTGAAGTTTTGGAAACAAATCATGTTGTAATTGCTGTTGGCGGAAAATCTGTCCCTCACACTGGTTCAACTGGGGATGGCTACGCTTGGGCTGAAAAAGCGGGACATACAATTACAGAACTTTTCCCAACGGAAGTCCCAATTACTTCAAACGAACCATTTATTCGTGACCGTACATTGCAAGGCCTTGCTTTACGCGATGTAAACTTAAGCGTATTAAATCCAAAAGGAAAAGCTGTCATTTCTCATAAAATGGACATGCTCTTTACCCACTTTGGTATTTCTGGCCCAGCCGCTCTTCGCTGTAGCCAATTCGTTGTAAAAACGATGAAAAAATTTAAAATGCGCGCAGTAGAAATGAGCATCGATGCACTGCCAGAAGAAAATAGCGAACAGCTCTTCCAACGCATGATGAAACAAATGAAAGAAGAACCCAAAAAAGGAATCAAAAATGTGTTAAAAGGATATGTTCCTGAACGTTATTTCCTATTCTTATTAGAAAGAAACGAAATTGACGGTAGCGAACAAGCTGGGCAAGTTTCACACGAAAAAATCCGTGCACTTGTGAAAGACTTCAAAGAGTTTAAAGTAACAGTAAACGGCACACAGCCACTTGAAAAAGCATTCGTTACAGGCGGCGGCGTTTCTGTTAAAGAAATTCATCCGAAAGAATTGGCTTCTAAATTAATGAATGGTCTATACTTCTGCGGAGAAGTTCTTGATATTCATGGCTATACAGGCGGCTACAATATCACTTCCGCTCTTGTCACAGGGCGAATCGCCGGAACAACTGCAGGACAAAACGCAAAAGTGCAGTACTAAAAAAGAAACACGGGTGGATTCTTTCCCCTCCTGTTTCTTTTTTGTTGCCTTATATAGCTTAGTAGCTTTATATTTTATATTGTTGAATATTATAAAGGGGAAAACATATGAGAAAAAAAGTCATGATATCTTTAATGTTAATGACGTTTCTTTCCGCTGTGGAAGGAACGATTGTTAGTACGGCAATCCCTCGTATAACGAGTGATTTATCTGGCGTTGAACTTGTTAGTTGGGTGTATGCAATTTATATGCTCGCAACTGCTGTCTCGACTCCAATTTACGGAAAACTAGCAGATTTATTCGGACGTAAAAAAGTACTGCTCATCGGCGCAGCCATCTTTTTAATCGGTTCTGCATTATGCGGAGTCGTGACATCGATGGAACAATTAATCGTCTTACGCGCTCTTCAAGGTATAGGTGCCGGCGCTGTTATGCCAATTACAATGACGATTATCGGAGACTTATATAGTGAAGCGAAAGATCGCGCAAAAGCACAAGGCTGGATGAGTGCTGTTTGGGGCGTTTCTGGTGTTGTTGGGCCGCTAGTAGGTGGATTTTTAGTCGATTCTCTTTCTTGGCGCTACATCTTCTTCTTAAATGTCCCATTTGGAATTCTTGCTTGTGCGATGATTGCAATTTCTTATAAAGAGTCAATCAAACCAGCAAAACACCATATCGATTATCCTGGTGCAATTATCTTCTCATTAAGTACAATTGCGTTACTATATGCACTCTTAACAGGAAGCAGCAAGCAAAACTGGGGCGACATTACAATTATCGGCCTCTTAATCTTTGCAGCTGTTTCATTCATTATTTTCTTATTCTTTGAGAAAAAATCTCCGGAGCCATTAATTCCGTTAGCACTTTTCTCCAACCGTACATTATCAACTGTAAACGTCCTAACACTTATTGCTGGCGCCATGATTATTAGTATTACAATGTACCTTCCAATTTGGAGCCAAGGGGTATTAGGCAAAAATGCTACAGAAGCTGGACTTATTCTGATGCCAATTCCTGTTATGTGGACATTTGGTGCGATTCTTTCTGGGAATTTAGTTGGTAAGTTACAAACGAAACAAATCATTTTACTTGGAGCTAGCATTTTATCAGTCGCTACCTTCTTATTATTCATATTATCAACTCATTCACCAGCATTTCTAATTTATGTTGCGGTCGGACTATTCGGCTTAGGAATGGGACTTATTACACCAATTTATATGGTAACCATTCAAGCAGCTGTCCCTGCACATACACGCGGAACAGTAATTGGTTTAAACACATTTGTTAATACATTTAGCCAAACATTAGGTGCCGCTATCTTCGGAACAATCTTTAATACGATGATTCATGCACAAGGCATGCAAAATGTTGATCTTGTCTCAGGTGGACATGGCGGTACAACAAATGTAGTAACAAAATCACAAGAAGTATTAGCTTCGAGCGTACACATCATTTATATGAGTACATTTGCACTCGCACTACTTACACTATTTATCGGGTGGCTTCTATTAAAGCCAGCTACGCAAACAACTGAACAGTAAAAAAGAGGATGATCGTTCATAGCGATCATCCTCTTTCTATATATCGGCGACTTTTTAAATATATCGACCATTTCTCACGATATATCGGCGCTTCGACAATACGTGACAACACTTACTCTTCATGTTCCACCACATATTTGAGCATAGACAATTTATTATTCCAAAACTGTTCATAATAGGAAAGCCACTGCTGTAATTCGGCCAACGGCTCAGGCTGCAGCCGATATATCTTTTCTCTCCCAACTTTTCTTCCGCTTACTAATTTCGCTTCTGAAAGAATGTGAAGATGTTTCGCTACAGCTGTACGACTCATTGGAAAATGATCTGTTATTTTAGAAATTGGCAATTCTTTTTCAGTTAATAACCGGAGTACTTCGCGGCGTGTTGGATCAGCAATTGCTTGAAAGACATCGTATTTCGCTGCTGATGAGGACACTTATCCTTCAACAACCTTTTTCAGTTTTTCATTTACAATTGCTACCCAGCCACCTGCCATTCTATCGCGAATAACAGAACTTTTCTCGTTTGCTTTCGGAAGAATTGTATCAGCCTGCTTCCAACCACCATGAATAAGAATAAACTCCGTTTTACCTCCTAAATCTTTCAAAATAAATGAAACGACCCAACCATCTGTATCCCATGAAAAAGATAAACGATGAGGCTCATCAATTTCTAACACTTTACACGGAGATGGTCCAAAAGGTGATTGCACATGAAACTTATGCCCTACCTTAGGTTCAAAGTCATTTGGCATAAACCAAGATGCAATCCCTTCTGAAGTCGATACTGCATTCCATACTTTTTGAATAGGCGCTTCAAAAATAACTGTTTGTTTAATATCTTGTAATGTATTTTGCTGATCCATACTATTTCTCCTTTATATAGGCCGTTACAATGTAACACCTTTTGGTTTTGTTTTATAATATAACACCTTTTGGTTTCACGTCAAGAAATCTCCATTTGCCTGTTGAGAAATTCTCAACATTTTTTCAACAGGACAAACACCAGTGCAACATTTCGTCATAATATATTCACAAAAGCAAACACATCTCAATCCTTAGCCTCCCTCCTTCCCTTGGGATTTATTTAAAAAACACATTGATATAAACGAGATATGTATACGCAATGTAATTTGAGCAGGTGGCGATTTTCAAAAACAATAAACTGACTACCTACTCACTCTTTTTCTTTAAAAATTTTTAACAATAAAAGGAGATGAAAGATATGTATTACTGCATTCATTGCTCTGAAATTCATCATGAAAGAGGTTTGACTGATCGAGTCTTCAAAAATGGTTTTTATATTGATCCATTCCTAGGTGAACGCTACCATCTCGGTATGTGTAAAGATGCTACCACTGGTGAAAAAGTTCTATCTACAAAAGAAAACCTGGCACCACAATCCATTATGAATGCTTTACCAACTCATATAATTTCTACTTAAAAACATAAAAAAGAGCTGGTTCCCCAGCTCTTTTTTATGTTTTATAGATAACCATCGCCGAAAAACAATAAATTTGATTTTCATCGTCATTAATGGATACACCAACTTGATATTTAATATCTACAAGCTGTTCGTCATTCAGCTTCTTTAGAAACACATTTACGGAGTCTTCCAAGTCCTTTTCATGACTTTCATCAAACACCTTAACACGAATCATGTTAACACCATCCTAGATCACAGCTCTCCGCCGCTCGATTATTGCCACGGTGCGTATCTATGATGCGATAAAACTTACCATCTTCATATACATATCCGTCTTCTAACACATATTGCTTATCTTCAGTATAGACATAAAACTTACCTATCATAAATTTACTTGTATATAATTCTAAATAATTCGATTTAAATCTTGCTACTACCTTATTCGTAATATCAATTTTAATTGTGCGTCCCACCATCTCTCCCTCCTTTAAAAAGAACGGATTTAGGTATATTGTATTAACGATTTTGTATTTTATGATTAAAAAAGAGTGGATATGCCTTGTATTTTTCTGTGAGAGTTCCTCAGAATATTATCCCTTTTCACTTGCAGTTCTTTCAAAAAAATGTTGTGATTTTTCAACTAAAAACAAGATTTAAAAAACGAACTAAAATCATTGACACAGATAGATAACATATGGTAATATAATAAATTTGATATTTTTATCCATATGTGTTATCATTACATATAGTTACCACATATGGAGGTGGATGATTTGTTTCAAATTGGTGATAAAATTGTTTACCCTATGCACGGAGCAGGAATAATCGAAGCGATTGAGGATAAAGAAGTGTTAGGAAAAATACGTCAGTATTGTGTAATACACATGGTTATTAGCGATATGCAAGTGATGATTCCTATGGATAAAGTAGAAAATTCAGGCATACGTTATGTTGTTGACAAAAATACATTAAACGATGTATTAGTTGACATTCATAATGGTGAAGCTGACCACTCACTCTCATGGAAACAAAGATATACCATGAACATGGAGAAAATGAAAAACGGGAATCTTCTAGACGGCGCTGAAGTTGTTCGCGATTTAATTCGCCGCAATAAAGAAAGAGCATTAAATGCGAGTGAAAAACAGATGCTAGACAACGCGCGCAGAATTTTAATTAGTGAAGTTGCACTTGTGCAAAATGTTTCAGAAAATCAAGCAACTTATATCCTACAAGATACCATCAATCATTAATCTAAAAATATATATTCAAATTGAAAATAGCTGACCGCTATTTTTTTTTTGCATAAATACAAATTGAAAAACTGACATACAACCTTTCTTTTTTGGTGAGAGAATGCATCCGGAGCCATGCATAGAAGCGGTCAGACCCTCTGCCTGCCCCATGCCAAGTAAAAACAAAAGGAGAAAACAAGTAACGGTCACCTTGTACTCTTCCCTTCAAACCAATACAAATAGCAACATGACTCCAGTACAAGAACTAGAATCATGCTGCTTTATTTTTCGATTGTTTTAAGAAACAGTGTAATTGTTCCCTCTATTTGTTATTTAACATCACTAACAACTTTTCTTGACTATACATCCACACTGTAATAATTAAACAAGCAAGCGCTACTTCTGAAAGTGCCATAAATCCAATTGCATAATGACCAGTTAGTTGGAATAGTAACGTTAAAATTAACGGTGGGAAAAAGCCCCCTAAGCCGCCTAAAGCTGCAACAAGTCCGTTTACAATCCCTGCTTGCTCAGAAAAGTACATCGGTACAAGTTTGAAGATTGTTCCATTTCCAATTCCAGCGCAAAATGCGACTAGTAAGCAACCAAATGTATACACGTTCATACTTGGCATAAACGATAAAATAATACCAGATAGTGTTAAACCGATGAATACAAAGATTAAAATTTTAAATGGATTAAATTTATCACCAAGCCACCCACCAATTGGGCGCATAACTGTTGCTAAGACGATAAATCCAGCTGTTCGCATACCTGCATCTACTTTTTCTAATCCAAAGTGAGATACTAAGAAGTTTGGTAAGTATACTGTAAATGCAACAAACGATCCAAAAGTTAAGAAATAGAAAATACATAAGAACCAAAGTTTTTCATTTTTGTATACACCTTTTAACTGTTCCATTAATGGTGTATTCACTTTTCGCTCATTACGATCACCTAGTAAAAAGTTTAGAAGTGCGAAAATAGCAAGTAAGATTAAAAAGGATTGCACAGTTGCTCTCCAGCCAAATGAAGTCGCGATCACAGGTGCTAAGAAAGATGTAACTGCTGTTCCTGCATTACCTACACCGTAAATACCATTTACAAAACCGTGACGCTCTTTCGGATAATATTTCGGCAGAGACGTTACACCTACAGAGAATACAGCTCCGCCAATCCCTGCAAATAAACCGCCGATAATTAAATCCATCATAGAATTCGCAATACTAATATAAAAGACAGGGAATAATAACATAATAAAGCTTATAAAGAATAATTTTCTCGCTCCGTAACGATTAGTCCAATAACCAATTGGTATTCGAAGCACCGACCCTAAAATAACAGGTACTGCTGTGACAAGGGAAATTTGTCCTGCTGTTAACGCAATGTCTACTTTAATAAATGGCATTAGTGAAGATAAAATCACCCACACCATAAAACCAATAATAAGATTAGAAGTTTGTAAACATAACTGAAAATTCTGACTTTTCATCCTTTTCGCCTCCTATTTTGTTCATTTTTTCACAATGTATATTAATTCCCTCCAGTCTAATCACGTACTTCCGTGATTAGACTGGAAAAAATCAACCACCGCTCACTGGGGGAATCAATGCCACAATATCACCAGATTTTATTTTGTCATCTTCATTTGCATATTCTTCATTGATAGCGACCATAATCTGCTCTGAAACTGCGATATGATGTTCTTTCGTAATAATATTTTTTAATTCTGCAACAGTAATATTTTCACAATCTACTTTTAACTCATTTGTCCCCGCATCTTCTTGTAAATGCGCAAATAATAACACCCGAATCATTTTTTCATCTCCCTTCCAGGCTCCCCGTCTGGATACGGTATTTTTTCTAATTGATCACCAATCCATGAGTCACCATCTTCCCAAAACTCTTTTTTCCAAATCGGAACAATTTGTTTGATGCGCTCCATAATATATTCATTTGCTTCATATGCCGATTTTCGGTGTGGTGTTGATACAGCAACAACAACGGCAATATCAGAAATTTGAAGTGTACCGATGCGATGTGTAATCGCAACGTGTGTCCCAGGCCACTTCTCTTTCACTTCATCTCCAATCTTCGCAAGCATTTTTTCAGCCATTGTCTTATAGGCTGCGTACTCTAAATATAACGTGCGACGCCCTTTCGTAAATTCTCTTACAGTACCAGTGAAAGTTGTCACAGCACCACATTCACGGCGAATCACTTTATTTGTAACCTCTTCAATCGAAATTGGTGTATCTACTACTTCATAATGTGAAATTGTCATCGTGCACCTCTCATCGTTTGTGTAAACCAATCCATGTATGCGTCTTCCTCTGTTATATGAAATGTTTTATACGCTTTTGGTAAACTTTGTGTAACCTCTTTCCATATAATGACCGCTATTACATTCTCCATTTTATCTAGTAAAGCAATATCTTCATTTCTCCGAAGCAAAACCACTTTTGGATAGTTTTCTTTTTTATATCCTTCAATCAAAATGAGATCTACTTCAAAAAATTCATATAGTCGAATGATTTCCTGTAAAGACCATTCATCCCGAAGAGAAGAAAGTGATAATAATCCTGCTCCTTCTACAGCACTTACGGCAGCGCCTGCTCGCCTATGACGTTCACTATCCTTTTGAGGTACTTCCGGGTAGCCACCATGTCCGTGATGCTTAATTGTGGCAACTTTCATACCTTCATCCGAAAAAGCTTGAATCATCTTCTCCGTGAGCGTCGTTTTTCCGCTATTTTGATAGCCAACTATTTGTAAGATTGGAGCGGTTCTGCCCACGGCCACTCACTTCCTTGGCTTGATTCTAGTAATAACACCGAAACTGTCATTCCTGCTTCAAATCCTCTTGTTCCTCCTGGCAATACAATCAAAGCATTGCTATCTGCAAGAGAAGAAATCGCACTTGATTTATCGAGCCCTACTGGTATAACTTGCAGCTGACCATTGATAAACGTTGCTTTCCCCCTTACAAATCGTGTAAATGGGTTTGCCTTTGGAAAATCTTTCTGCAATATAGCATCTGTACGATATGCATGTGGTTCTTTCGCATGAAGGAATGCTTGAATAACTGGATAAACGAGTAATTCAAATCCGACATAACAAGCAGACGGGTTACCAGATAACCCAAACAACAGCTTCCCGTTTACTTCAGCTACAGTTGTGACACTACCTGGTCGCATCGCTATTTTATTAAAAAGAACATTGGCATTTAATTTTTTATAAATAGCAGGCAAATAATCGTAATCACCTACCGAAACACCACCAGTTGTGATTAAAATGTCTACTTCATCCACCGCGGCTTTCACTGCTTCATAGCAAGCTTCTAAATCGTCAGCAAGTTGTCCATAATATCGTACTTTCCCGCCAGCTCTAACAATTTGAGCTGCGATCATATAGGAATTACTATTTCTAATTTTTCCTGGTTCAAGTGGTTCATGTACTTCTAACAACTCACTTCCCGTCGTTACAATCCCGACAATAGGCTGTTTCATAACGTTTACTGAACTGTAGCCAAATGTCGCCAGAAGTGCTGCTACACCTGGATTAATCTTCGTACCTTTTTTCACAAGTATTTGATTTTGTTTTACATCTTCACCTTTGAATGAAACATTATCACCTACTTGAAAAGAACGCTTTAACTTCATATACGTTCTTCCGTTTCTTTCAAATCCTTCCGTAAGCTCTAACATAACTACCGCATCACAATCTTTTGGAATCGCTGCTCCTGTCATAATTCGAACCGCTTCGAAGGCCTTTACCTCGTCTGTAAAAACAGAACCAGCTCCTATTTCTCCTATCACTTCAAACTCAATTGGATGCTCGTTCCCCGCCTCTTTCGTATCTTCTGCCCGAATCGCAAATCCGTCATATGGAGAGCGGTCAAAATGCGGAACATCGTGATCTGCCACAACATCTTCTCCAAGAATTCTTCCGTAGCTTTCGGTAATAGAAACTTTTTCCATTCCACCTTGGTGTGCATATGTCATAACTCGCGCCACTGCTTCAGCAACTGGAATTGGTACTCGTTTTTCTAACATTGTTTTCACCCCATATTTGCAAAATATCACATCTTGATTACACTTTATATTGTACAATGCTAATTATAATAGCAATTACTTCAAGGAGGAATTCCATGTCTTCATTCACTCACTTTAACGACCAAGGCCGTGCCAAAATGGTCGACATTAGCGATAAAAAAGTGACAGTGCGAACAGCAATTGCTTGCTCTAGCATCCTTGTTACGAAAGAAATTTATGATAAAATCTCTCATAATGAAATTGGGAAAGGCGATGTATTAGCCGTCGCACAAATCGCCGGTATTATGGCTGCTAAACGCACTTCTGATATTATTCCGATGTGCCACCCTTTACTTCTAAAAGGAGTAGATGTTTCATTCGATTGGGAAACGGCGAAAGGGCAATACCGTTTACGAATTGAAGTAAAAGTAAAAACAGAAGGTAGCACTGGCGTTGAAATGGAAGCCTTAACAGCAGCTTCTGCGACCGCTCTTACCGTGTATGATATGTGTAAAGCTGTTGACAAAGGTATGATTATCGGCGAAACATATTTACTTGAAAAAACAGGCGGAAAAAGTGGAGATTATATTAGAAATTCACAATCCTAATTTAGTCCCCTGAACCTAAAGGACAACCTTTAGGTTCAGCCTATATATCTTGCATATAATCGCTTCGCCACTTTCATATCATTTGTCCCATGAATAAATGCCCTGCCATCTGTAAATAACACGAAACGATATTCATCAACACGAAACGATAGTAAATATGGTGTCGTTTGCACATCCACACTTTTTTGTAAGCGCTTTTTAATTTCTTCTAAATTAAGAAGTTGCGGCGCCCCTGGACGGATTTGAACTGTATTTCGCCCACATAGAACCTCTGTTTTCATCTGTGATTCAAACGTTAAACTTGGGTACGTGCGCAGTTTTCCGCAAGATGGACATTTGTCTTTTTTCTGCCTATTCACTTTAAACGCCATGTGCTGATTGTTCCAAAGATCAAATGACAGCATCGTTTCACGAAGCGCTCCAAAATCTTCTACCAATATTTTAAGTGCTTCTGTCACTTGATGCGCAACAACCAATTGTACAGCTGGCTGTATAATTCCTGCCGTATCACACGTTGCACCACTAGATGGATGCTCCATCAAACAGCGAAAACATGGTGTTTTTCCCGGAAGAATTGTATATGTGACGCCATAGCTTCCAACGCATCCTCCATATATCCAAGGAATATTGTATTTTTGCGAAATGTCATTAATAAGAAGACGCGCTTCAAAATTGTCAGTCGCATCTAATATTAAATCCACATTCTTAATTAACTCTTCCATTTCTTGCACCGCTACATCTGTTACAACTGGTACAATTTCTACTTCAGAATTAATCTGCCTTAAACGCTCGAATGCTGCGACTGCTTTCGGCTTATACTGCTTTGCATCTTCTTCTGTATATAACTGCTGCCGCTGTAAGTTACTCCACTCGACATAATCACGGTCAGCAATCGTCAGTTTTCCAATTCCCGCTCTGACAATCGCCTCTGCACTTGCTGCTCCTAGTGCACCGGCACCTATAATGAGTACATGCTTTTCTCTTATTTTCCTTTGGCCTGCTTCGCTAACCCCGGAAAATAACATTTGTCTTGAATAACGCTCCTGCACGCGACATCCCCCCTTCTTACCCTCCGATATAAGACATTTCAATTTTCGGACGGTTATTTGCACTTTCTTCAGTCCGCTCATCAGAATACCGGTCTTCTCGATATTCCCATACATCTTGCACTACCTTTAATAAATCGGGATCAGAAATACCTTCTCGAAGGAGCTTCCGTAAATCCGTTCCTTTCGTTGCAAACAAACACGTATAAAATTTACCATCTGCCGAAATCCGTGCTCTTGTACAAGAAGAACAGAAAGATTCAGAAACTGAAGTGATAAATCCAACTTCCGCATCACTGTCCACGTAACGATAACGCTTAGCAACCTCTCCAAAATAATGAGGATCTACAGGCTCAATCGAATATACTCCGCTAATCTTCTCAATCAATTCTTGTTTCTTAATTACTTGTTCAAAATTCCATCCGTTCGTACTGCCGACGTCCATAAACTCGATAAAGCGAAGCGGAATTTCCTGTTCTTTGAAATAAGCAACCATTGGAATAATTTGACTATCATTCATCCCTTTTTTCACAACCATATTCACTTTCACATCAAGTCCAGCTTCTTTTGCTGCCGTAATCCCTTTTAGCACAGGTTTTGTACTAATATTCCGGCCATTAATTTTGCGAAACACATCGTCCTCTATCGCATCTAAACTAACATTCACTCGGTGTAACCCTGCTTCTTTTAACGCCTTTGCTTGCTTTGTTAAGTGAATGCCATTTGTCGTTAGTCCAATATCTGTTAAGCCATCCAGCTTCGCGAGCCGTTCAATAAGCTTTGGCAACTCTTTACGTAGTAATGGTTCACCGCCTGTAAGCCTAATTTTTTTTACACCCATACCTACAAACAATTTTGCTAATCTTTCAATTTCATCAAATGTAAGCAAAAATTCTTCTTGTAAAAATGCATAATCAGGCCCGAATACTTCTGCCGGCATACAATATGTGCACCGAAAGTTACAACGATCAATGACAGAGATGCGTAAATCTTGAAGCGGACGCCCTAAAGAATCTCTAATCTTCTCGCGCATCGTCACCCCTCCTTTTCTGCTAAATTCTATCTGTCTTCATTCTATTATAATATATTTTTAAACTGCGATGTTTTTGCTCGAGCTCTTTATTGATTTTCCATGTTTTTTATTTGCCTCCATCATAAAAAAGAAGCAGGATATACGTTGTGATATTTCTCACATCGTACCTGCCATTCAAAAATTCTTCACAAATCCGTTCGAATTTTGTTCACATTTCAGTTAAAATTACTTTATTTGTGTCCGATATTCCTCTCCCCACTCACGCATAAGTGTAATAATTGGTGTAAGAGATTTTCCGAATTTCGTTAAAGAATACTCCACTTTTGGCGGAACTTCTTTATATACTTCCCGGTGGATTACTCCAGCGGCCTCAAGTTCTCTTAACTGCCTTGTTAACATACGCTGCGTAATGCCAGGCATCAATCGCAAAAATTGATTAAAGCGAATCTCTTTGGTATTCATTAAATGAAATAAGATAACTCCTTTCCATTTTCCACCGATTACATCTAACGTTACTTCCACTGAACAACGATTTATATCTTTCTGTTCCATTTTATCACTCTCCATTAGTATACAAATTGATACTATATGCTAAAAATGTGCGTACTTATATCATTCATTGTACTATTGTAGAATCGATTTTGTAATCAACTTACTATAAAAAAGTAAATAATTAAAAGGTGGTTATTTAAATGGAACATACAAAAGAAGAAATTTTAAAAGCTTATCAATTTAGACATGCATGTAAAGAATTTGATGTAAATAAAAAAGTCTCTGATGAAGATTTTCATTTTATTTTAGAAACTGGTCGACTTTCTCCAAGTTCATTTGGTTTTGAACCTTGGAAATTTGTTGTGATTCAAAATCAAGATATTCGCAACAAACTTCTCCCTGTGGCTTGGGGAGCTCAAAAACAATTACCAACAGCGAGCCATTTTGTCGTTATATTAGCTCGTAAAAAAGAAGATATGATTTATGACTCTTCCTATATTTCTAACTTCATGAAAAATATTCAGCAGCTTCCCGAGGAAGTCGTAACGATGAAGCTTGGTTTTTATAAGGCGTTTCAAGAAACTGATTTTCAATTATTAGAAAGCGACCGTGCCATGTTTGATTGGGCTTCTAAACAAACATACATCGCTCTTGGTAATATGATGACTGCAGCTGCCCAAATCGGCATTGATTCTTGCCCAATTGAAGGGTTCCATCAAGAAAAAGTAGAAGCGATTTTAAAAGAAGAGGGAATTGTTTCAGGTGATACATTTGGTGTGTCTGTTTTAGTTGCTTTTGGTTATCGAGCGGAAGAACCAAAACGTGATAAAACTCGTCAAACAATGGATATGGTTGTTGAATGGATTAAGTAATGTAAAAGAAAAGAGTGTCTACAAAGGACACTCTTTTTTTCATTGTGAAAAGTGCGCTTGTTCACTGCTAAAAATAAACTTATTACTTATAATAAAAAGATATTTCTTGCATTTTCACCATATTTACATCCAAAATAAGAAATAGACTGCTTTAAAAAGAAAGGTGATTGCTGTGACAAACCGTACGGCATTATCGGAAGACTTAAAGGAATTACTTGCATCTGTTGAATATAAAATGCAGATTAATAAAGGAAGTTATATTTTCCAAGAAGGTGTGGAGGCAAAAGAACTCTATATCGTCCGCTCTGGAAAAGTACAGATTAGTAAAATTAGTGCTGACGGACAAGAGTTAACACTTCGCATTTGTTCAAAACACGATATTATCGGGGAGTTGACATTATTTACGGACAATGCAAAATATTTATTAAATTCGAAATGCCTGGAAGATGTTGAAGTTGGAGTCATTAAACGAGATGCTTTAGAAAAGGCATTGCTTGAAAAACCTGCTCTTGCATTTGAATTTATGAAATGGATTAGTGAACATTTACGAAGAATGCAAACAAAATTCCGTGATTTAGTGTTACATGGAAAAAAAGGAGCTCTTTATTCCACGCTCATTCGCATGACAAACAGTTATGGCATATTAAAAGAGAATGGTATTCTTATCGATCTACCTTTAACAAATCAAGAGCTTGCGAATTTCTGTGCAACCTCACGTGAAAGTGTAAACCGTATGTTAAACGATTTAAAAAAACAAGGAATTATTTCTATCCATAAAGGAAAGATTACCATTCATAATTTACAATTTTTAAAATGTGAAATTGCTTGTGAAGATTGCCCTACCTCTATTTGTAGCATTGAGTAGCCTCTCTATTTGAGATGCTACTCTTTTTTCTTTCTCCTTTACTCTACATAAAAAACTCTCTCTGTACTGTGCAAAATGTCACAACTTTTCGGAATTTTTTTTAATATCAATCTGATTTTTGACAATCTGTTGAACTGTGATAGATATCACATCTCTATTTTGCATGCTCTCTTATAGTGAAAATAAGCAAGAGAGACGCAATAAAGGAGTGAACAGTATGAAAAAGAAACCTTCAGCATTAATGAAACGTTTAAAATATTTTTCTCCGATAGATCGCTATAACGACAATCATACACAAGAAACATATGAAGACCGTGAATGGGAAAACGTGTATAGAAAACGATGGCAACACGATAAAGTAATCCGCTCTACACACGGCGTTAACTGCACTGGTTCTTGCAGCTGGAATATTTATGTGAAAGATGGAATTGTAACTTGGGAAGGTCAAGAACTGAACTATCCTTCTACCGGCCCT
The DNA here is from genome assembly GCF_016483395.1 of Bacillus cereus group sp. N21. Lineage (NCBI taxonomy): Bacteria > Bacillati > Bacillota > Bacilli > Caryophanales > Bacillaceae > Bacillus > Bacillus cereus group sp. N21. The sequence goes on along the minus strand of NZ_JAEHBX010000014.1, from coordinate 7,422 downwards.
GATATGCCAGATTTTGAACCGCGTGGATGTCCGCGTGGAGCAAGTTTTTCTTGGTACATTTATAGTCCACTTCGCGTGAAATATCCATATGTACGTGGTGTCCTTTGGAATATGTGGCAAGAGGAACTTCAAAATCACAAATCACCGCTAGACGCTTGGAAAAGCATTGTGGAAAACCCTGAAAAAGCACGTACTTATAAAGAGGCGCGTGGTAAAGGCGGATTCATTCGTGCTAGTTGGGATGAAGTATTACAACTAGTCGCTGCTTCCTTACTATACACAGTGATCAAATATGGTCCAGACCGAAATGTTGGTTTCTCACCAATTCCAGCTATGTCGATGTTAAGTCACGCTGCTGGTAGCCGCTTTATGCAGCTCATGGGTGGACCTATGCTCAGCTTCTACGATTGGTACGCTGACTTACCACCAGCTTCTCCGCAAATTTGGGGTGATCAAACAGATGTACCTGAAAGTAGTGATTGGTACAACTCTGGTTACATTATGACATGGGGTTCAAACGTACCAATGACAAGAACACCAGATGCCCATTTCTTAGCGGAGGTACGTTATAAAGGAACGAAAGTCGTTTCCGTAAGTCCTGACTTTGCTGAATCCACAAAATTTGCTGATGATTGGATTAGCGTAAAACAAGGTACAGACGGTGCGCTTGCGATGGCAATGGGACACGTCATCTTACAAGAGTTTTACGTAGACAACCAAGTGGAATACTTCACAAATTATGCAAAACAATATACTGATTTTCCGTTCTTTGTCACATTAAAACAACAAGGAGACCAATTTGTTGCAGATCGTTTCTTAAACGCGAATGATATTGGTCGTGAAACAAAGCTTGGCGAATGGAAACCTGTTCTTTGGAACGAAAACACCAATAATTTTGCAACGCCTCATGGCACAATGGGGTCACGCTGGGATAACGAAAAGAAATGGAACTTACGTTTAGAAGACGAGCAAACAGGCGAAAAAATTGATCCACGCCTTTCTTTACTTGGCATGGAAGATGCAGTTGAAACTGTACAAATTCCATACTTCTCCGATGACGGAAACAAAATATTAGAGCGAACAATTCCAGTGAAAAAAATTGCAACAAAAAAAGGCGACATTTTCGTTACAACTGTGTACGACTTAACGTTAGCAAACTACGGTGTCAACCGCGGACTTGGCGGGCAAGAACCGAAAGACTTCAATGATGATGTTCCATTTACACCAGCATGGCAAGAAAAAGTGACCGGAGTAAAACGAGAACTGATTATTCAAATCGCTCGTGAGTTTGCTCAAAATGCTGTTGATACAAATGGACGCTCGATGATTATTGTCGGCGCTGGTATTAACCATTGGTTTAACTCTGATACGATTTATCGCGCGGTTCTAAATCTTGTTCTTCTCGTTGGTGCACAAGGTGTAAACGGTGGCGGTTGGGCGCATTATGTTGGGCAAGAAAAATTACGTCCGGCAGAAGGCTGGCAAACAATTGCAATGGCAAAAGACTGGCAAGGTCCGCCGAAATTACAAAACAGTACATCCTTCTTCTATTTTGTAACAGATCAGTGGCGCTATGAAGATACACCAGTTGGCCATTTAGCATCGCCAGTTGTCGGCAACTCACGCTATCAACATCACGGTGATTACAATGTGTTAGCTGCTCGTCTTGGTTGGTTACCTTCTTATCCAACATTCGAGAAGAATGGAATTGAACTATATAAAGAAGCTGTCGCTAGTGGCGCAACAACGGGAGAAGAAATCGGAAAATATGTTGCGCAAAAGCTAAAAGAAAAAGAACTTAAATTTGCAATTGAAGACCCAGATAACAAAAATAACTTCCCGCGCAATTTATTCGTATGGCGCGCAAACTTAATCTCAAGTTCTGGTAAAGGGCACGAGTATTTCTTAAAACATTTATTAGGTACAACAAACGGATTAATGAATGACGATAGCGATTCATTACGACCAGAAGAAATAAAGTGGCATGAAGAAGCACCTGAAGGAAAGCTTGATCTACTGATTAACTTAGATTTCCGTATGGCTGGAACAGCACTTTATTCTGATATCGTCCTTCCTGCCTCAACTTGGTATGAAAAACACGATTTAAGTAGTACAGATATGCATCCGTTCGTACATCCATTTAATCCGGCAATCGGTTCACCGTGGGAAGCACGCTCTGACTGGGATATTTTCTGTTCCCTTTCTAAAGCAGTCTCTGATTTAGCAACAGAACTTGATCTTGATCCGATGAAAGAAGTTGTGGCAACACCACTTCTTCATGATACACCGCAAGAATTGGCACAGCCGCTTGGCAAGATTAAAGATTGGAGCAAAGGTGAGTGTGAACCAATACCAGGAAAGACAATGCCGCAAATTCATGTTGTAGAACGAGATTATAAAACAATTTATGACAAGATGACAGCGCTTGGACCAAACACTGGGAAGCAGCCAATTGGTACGAAAGGGATTTCTTGGTCTGCAGAAAAAGAATATGAACAATTAAAGAGTCGATTAGGCGTTATTCGCACTGACTCTATCGCCAAAGGATGCCCTGATATAACAGAAGCAATCAATGCTGCTGAAGCGGTGTTAACCCTTTCTTCTACAACGAACGGTCATATGGCTGTAAAAGCATGGGAAGCTCTTGAAAAACAAACAGATTTACATCTGCGCGATTTAGCAGAAGAACGCGAAGAAGAATGCTTTACATTCGAACAAATTACTGCGCAGCCAAAAACGGTGATTACTTCCCCTGCCTTTACTGGTTCTGAAAAAGGGGGACGCCGTTACTCACCATTTACAACAAATGTTGAGCGCCTTATCCCTTGGAGAACGATAACTGGACGACAATCGTTCTACTTAGATCACGATATGATGAAGGAATTCGGTGAAACAATGGCAACATTCAAGCCAATCTTGCAACATAAACCGTTCCGTAAATCACGCCCTGAGGTAGAAGGAAAAGAAATTACACTAAACTATTTAACACCGCATAATAAGTGGTCGATTCATAGTATGTACTTCGATTCCTTACCGATGTTAACGCTGTTCCGTGGTGGTCCAACTGTTTGGATGAACAAAGATGACGCCGCCGAAGCTGGTGTTAGTGATAATGACTGGATCGAATGCTTTAACCGTAACGGCGTTGTCGTAGCACGTGCCGTTGTAACGCACCGCATACCAAGAGGAATGGCCTTTATGCACCACGCACAAGACCGTCATATTAACGTGCCTGGTACAAAATTAACGAGCAACCGCGGAGGAACGCATAATAGCCCAACCCGCATTCATGTAAAACCAACACATATGATTGGTGGATACGGTCAATTAAGCTATGGATTTAACTACTACGGTCCAACTGGTAACCAGCGTGACTTAAACGTCGTGATCCGCAAACTGAAGGAGGTAGATTGGCTTGAAGATTAAAGCGCAAGTCGGAATGGTAATGAACCTAGATAAATGCATCGGCTGCCATACTTGTAGCGTAACGTGCAAAAACACCTGGACGAATCGTCCAGGTGCTGAATATATGTATTTCAACAACGTGGAAACAAAACCTGGGATTGGTTATCCAAAACAGTGGGAAGATCAAGAAAAATATAAAGGCGGCTGGGAATTAAAAAACGGTGAAATCCAGCTAAAATCCGGTTCGAAAATGAAACGTCTCATGAACATTTTTCATAACCCAGATCAACCTACAATCGATGATTACTTTGAACCTTGGAACTATGATTATGAAACATTAACAAATAGTCCGCAGCGAAAACATCAACCGGTAGCTCGCCCAAAATCAGCAATTACTGGAGAGTTTATCGACAAAATTGAATGGGGCCCAAACTGGGAAGACGATTTAGCAGGCGGACATATAACAGGCTTGCAAGATCCGAACGTCAAGAAAATGGAAGAAGATATTAAAACAGATTTCGAGAATGTCTTTATGATGTATCTGCCTCGCATTTGCGAACATTGTATGAATCCATCTTGCGTTTCTTCTTGCCCATCTGGAGCGATGTATAAACGTGAAGAAGACGGGATTGTCCTTGTTGATCAAAATGCATGCCGCGCTTGGCGATTCTGCGTTTCTTCTTGTCCATATAAAAAAGTATATTTTAACTGGCAAACAAATAAAGCAGAAAAATGTACAATGTGCTTCCCGCGTATCGAAGCTGGTATGCCAACGATTTGCTCTGAAACATGCGTAGGACGTATTCGTTATATTGGGGTAATGTTATATGACGCTGACAAAGTAAAGGAAGCCGCTTCTGCACCAAACGAAAAAGATTTATATGAATCTCAGCTTACTGTCTTCTTAGATCCAAATGATCCAGAAGTAGCTGCGGAAGCAAAAAAACAAGGTATTCCTGAAGAATGGATTAAAGCGGCTCAAGAATCACCAATTTATAAAATGATTATTGATTGGAAAATCGCCCTTCCTCTTCACCCAGAGTACCGGACAATGCCGATGGTTTGGTATATTCCACCGCTTAGCCCGATTATGAATATGGTGGAAGGGAAAGGAAGCAACTGGCAAGCAGAAGAAATTTTCCCTGCTATTGATAATATGCGTATTCCAATTCAATATTTAGCTAACTTACTTACTGCAGGAGATGAATCACATATTCGTCTTACATTGAAAAAAATGGCTGTTATGCGAACTCATATGAGAGCACTGCAAATTAATAAAGAACCAGATGAAGCTGTATTAAAAGAACTCGGTTTAACGAAAGAAGATGTAGAAGATATGTATCGCCTTCTTGCGATTGCAAAATATAAAGACCGTTTCGTTATCCCTACATCTCACCGTGAACAAGTTGCAGATTTATATAGTGAACAAGGAAGCTGCGGCCTTTCCTTCACAGGCGGCCCAGGTTCTTGTATGACACTCTCTTAAACTAAGGAGGTAATAGCTATGAAACAAGGTTTACAAACTGCTTTTTCTTGTGCTTCCTTCCTTCTCTCCTATCCTGAAACAGGATGGAGAGAAGCTTTACCAGAACTACAAGAAACAATTGATACGATTACACATGAAGAAATTCACACGTTGCTTACAGCTTTCATCAAACAAGCTCAAGAAAAAACAAACGATCAACTCATTGATTCTTACGTATATACATTCGACTTTGGAAAGAAAACAAATATGTATCTCACTTACATGAACACAGGTGAACAAAGAGAGCGTGGAATTGAATTATTAGAGCTAAAACAACACTATCAAAAAGCTGGCTTTGCGGTAACAGATAAAGAACTACCTGATTATCTACCGCTTCTACTTGAGTTTCTCGCAAACGCAAATGAAGAAGATAGCGAACCAATTATGAGTAGATACACGAAAGATATACAAGCATTACACGGACAGTTAAAAGAAGCAAATTGTATGTACGAACCAATTCTTGCTGCCATTCTCCTCGCCATCGATGCCTGGGGAGTACAAGCGAATTAGAAAGGAGTGTCGTCAAAATGATGGATCAATTTTTATGGGTGCTGTTCCCCTATATCATTTTCGCAATCTTTATCGGTGGACACATTTTCAGATACAACTATGATCAATTTGGCTGGACATCAAAATCTAGCGAACTATTAGAGAAGAAAATGCTCCGAATCGGAAGTTTACTCTTTCACTTTGGCATTATGTTCGTAATCGGTGGACACATCATGGGAATATTAATACCAGAATCTGTATATACCTCTTTCGGTATTTCTGAGCATATGTATCATATGGTCGCTATCGGCTTCGGTCTTCCTGCAGGAATTGCTTCAATTGTTGGTTTAGTGATTTTAATGTATCGTCGCTTTACAGTAAAACGCATTATCGCAACAAGTACAAAAGGAGATTATGTCGCCCTCGTCCTCTTGTTCATTGTAATGTTAGCAGGTCTATCCTCTACATTTTTCAATATTGATGCAAAAGGATTTGATTATCGAACAACAATTGGCCCATGGTTCCGCAGCCTCTTTGTTTTCCAGCCGAAAGCAGAATATATGGCAGAAGTACCTATTTGGTTTAAAATCCATATCATTGCAGCGATGGGGCTCTTTGCAACATGGCCATTTACAAGACTTGTACATGTCTTTAGCGTTCCAGTAAAATATTTACGCCGTAGCTATGTTATTTATCGAAAAAGACAACCTATTGAATCTGAAAAAGCAAAAATCCAATAAAAAATAGCACCTATCTTATAAAAATAAGATAGGTGCTATTTTATTTTTCCGTTAATCTTCCATATTCATTTTACTATTTATTCGGATTCCAAGCACCATTACTTTCGAAATAGTACTTTACTCCTTTAATGAGTTGCCAACCTGTTTGCATTGCCCCACTTCCGTTGAAGTAGTACCATTTTCCATCAATTGCTTGCCAACCTGTTTGCATTGCTCCGCTTCCGTTGAAGTAGTACCATGTGCCGCTAATTGCTTGCCAGCCTGTTTGCATTGCTCCGCTTCCGTTGAAGTAGTACCAAGCACCGTTAATTGACTGCCAGCCTGTTTGCATTGCTCCGCTTCCGTTGAAGTAGTACCATACGCCTCCTACTTGTTGCCAACCCGTTTGCTTCACGCCGTTTGTATTGTAGTAATTCCATACAGATCCATTTTGTTTCCAACCTGTTTGCACTGTTTGACCTTGTTGCATCGCACCGTTAGCACCAAGTCTGTAACCGTCAATCGTTGTATTAGCTGCCATTTGGCCATTACCATAAAAATAGTACCATGTACCCTTAATTTCCTTCCAACCTTTCGCTTTCGTTCCATTTTGATCATAGAAATACCACTTTCCATTATCTTGTTTCCAATTGTTATGATAATGGTATTCTCCTGTTTCAAGCCCATATTTCCCACAGTTTGTTCGGCAAGTATGTCCACCATTTTTGTCCAATCCACCAGGGCTTGCATAAGCAGCTGTCGTTGATCCCATAATTGTTAGACCAACTGCCATCGCTAAAACTTTCATATTCTTTTTCATAGATTCACTTTCCCCTTCTCTTTATCTATTTATCTATCAAGCATTATTATATGATAACCGAATGATATTAATAAAGAATTGTGTTTTTTACATATTATAAAAATATAAATTCCCAGACTTCTAATATTCTCTATCTACTAAAATAATACGTTTCCTTTTATAAATCGTTTTACTACGGCAGTATCTGGCACTAACCCAAATAAATAGTGATTTTATATTATTACTAGGTGAACCTCTTGTTTCTATTACAACAAAGGTATTGAACATCCAATTTATCCCGCTATCTGCAGGCAGCAAGCCCCCACCTTTTCCCTCTCCTTGTTCTCCTTGACAACCATATGTACGAAAAAGACGTAAACAATGAAAAAATAAGAAAATCCCCTACTTTTGAAGTGACCCCTGTCAAGTAGACTGTATTCAAAAAGCACAACTAAGTAACCTGAGTTCTATATTTATATGGACTC